>CAZXIU010000001.1:0-49852 GCA_964640865.1 uncultured archaeon
AGGGCGGCTATCAGCCGATTTTCATACTACCGGAGGGTACAGGAAGGACAAAGGGAAGGGATGCACAGAGCAACAACATAGCTGCAGCAAAACTTGTTGCAGACACTGTAAAGACAACACTTGGACCAAAGGGAATGGATAAGATGCTTGTTGATTCGCTCGGTGACATAACCATAACGAATGACGGCGTCACGATTCTAGAGGAGATGCAGATAGAGCATCCGGCAGCAAAGATGATGGTCGAGGTGGCAAAGGCACAGAATGAGGCTGTTGGTGACGGAACCACAACCGCTGTTGTACTCGCGGGAGAATTACTGAAGAAGGCTGGCGAACTGCTTGAGCAGGATATCCATCCAATAATGATAACAAAAGGCTTCAAGCTTGCAAAAGAAAGGGCAGTAGAGGTTCTTGAGAAGTACGGCGTCGATGTCACCATGAAGGACGAGAAAGCGCTTGCGCAGATTGCAAACACAGCAATGACAGGAAAATCAGCTGAAAGAGCATCAGATTACCTTTCAAATATATGCGTTCAGGCAGCCAAGAAGGTCTCAGAGACCGAGAACGGCAGAATAATCGTGGACACTGACAACATCAAGATAGAGAAGAAGCACGGCGGCTCGATATCCGACACAATGCTGATAGACGGGATACTCATAGACAAGGAAGTCGTGCATTCGGGCATGCCTAAAATGCTCAGGGACGCCAGGATAGCGCTCATTGACGCGGCAATGGAGGTCAAGGAACTTGAAGGTGATGCGAAGATAAGCATCGACTCGCCTGAGAAGATGCAGGCGTTCATGAATGAAGAAGAGAATATGATCAAGAAAATCGTAAGTGATGTGGCCAATTCAGGTGCAAATGTGGTGCTCTGCCAGAAAGGCATAGACGACATGGTTCAGCACTTCCTTTCCAAGAAAGGCGTGATGGCAGCAAGAAGGGTAAAGAAATCCGATATGGAGAAGCTTGCCATGGCAACAGGAGCAAAGATTGTAAGCAACATATCCGAGCTATCGAAAACAGACCTTGGAACAGCAGGAAACGTTGAGGAAAGGAAAGTCGGCACAGACAGAATGATATTCGTGGAGAAATGCAAGCAGCCTAAAGCTGTGACCATTCTCATAAGAGGCGGCACAGAACATGTTGTCGATGAGGTCGAAAGGGCTCTGGAAGACGCAATAAGGGATATAGCTGCAACACTTGAGCTCGGAAAGCTTGTGCCGGGAGGCGGCGCATCAGAGATAGAGATGTCAAGGGCACTCAGAAAGTACGCTGAATCATTCAGCGGAAGGGAGCAGCTCGCAGTGCTGGCATTCGCTGATGCAATAGAGGTGATACCAAGAGTGCTTGCCGAGAACTCAGGTCTTGACCCCATAGACAAGCTTGCCATGCTCAGGGCTGAGCACGAGAAAGGCAAGAAGTCCTCTGGACTGAATGTTTTTACAGGAAGGGTAATTGACATGCACAGCGAAGGCGTGGTAGAGCCGCTGAAGATAAAGCTTCAGGCTGTGAAATCCGCCACAGAGGCTGCTGAGATGATACTGAGGATAGATGACATAATAGCATCCAGTGGCGGTTCCGGTGGCGCCGGCGGCATGCCACCGATGCCGCCTGGCGGCGGAATGCCCGGCATGATGTAACCCTTACTTGACATCGTTTTTCTGGAAAATATTTATATGGGAATTAGTTCAATTAATATACATGAGCAGCGAAGAGTATGAAGTAATTCCGACTTCTCCCATCAGAAGGCTTGAGAAGAGGATGGAGAAGATGGAAGACACATCATCCACATCACAGGTACAGAAACTCATGGAGCAGGTAATAGAGCTCATCAAGAGCAACCAGAGGATAATAGACGATGTTGTCAAGGCTAATGCTGAACTAAGGGACGAACTTTCTGCTATTCCCGTCAAGGTCGACAAGCTGCTGGATGCCATGCACGAATTCATGGAGCTTCTGAGAGAGGCATCAGAGCAGGAGGAAAAATCCAGCAGTAGTATAGGACCGGAAGCCATGAAACCGATGGTCGACAAGCTGACAGAGATGGTAAACCAGAACAAGATGTCCCTTGAGGCCAACCAGACGATGCTCACGGCCATGGAAACCATAGACAAGCGGCTGAAAAGGCTCTACATGGGCTTTGCCAACACATATGGCGGCGGGGCTGTCAGAAGGTAGTAATATTCGCGTAAAATATGGAGGAATAATATGAGAAAAGGTATAACGCCAATTATCGCCATAATAGTGCTTCTGCTTATAACAGTTGCTCTTGCAGGTGCGGCATGGACTTACCTTAGCGGCTACATGACAGGACTTACCGGTAAAAGCTATGACATCAGGGATGCATTCTGTGTGACAGGTGACACAGGTGTCATAATGTTATCAAACACAGGAACGCTCAACATATCTGTTTCTGAAATATCTATTATAGATATTGAAACTGGTGTGGATGCTGGTGGTGTCTGGACAAAGGCTGATGGAACAACAGCAACAACTGTAATACCTGTCAATGGAATGGCAAGATGGTCTGACAGCGGTACTTGCGGAACTTCGTGTTCATACAGGGTAGTCGGCGGTACAGCAAGGGCACAGGTAGCCAACATAAACTGCTAAAGCGATTTCTTTTTTATTTTACTTTTTCTAATTCTATTATATCAGAGTGGTAGCTATGCTTGAAAGAAAGGCCCAGGTACAGGCAATAACAATGGTTCTCATGGCAGGTGTAGTGATTTCACTTGTCGGTGCCGCATGGTTCTGGGGAAAGCCGCTGATTGAAAAAAGGAGCACTGCCACTGAAATTGCAACAGCGGAGGAGTTCATTATTGAACTTGACAGGCAGATAGTCGAGGTCGCGCGTTCAGGAGGAAGCAAATCTGTCAGGATACCCTCGATTGCAGGCGCATCGCTCTATGTGAATGACACGCAGCTGGCCGCGTTCGGCAATGAGGTCACGTTCTCGTTCACAACAGACCAGGCAATGATTGAAATGGGAGGGGACAGTGCATCTGTCCCGGTAGAGACATTCGACGAGAACCCTGTCGGTTCATATGGAGGCTCGCCGAGAATAATAACGCTTGACGGCAATGAACTATCTAATAACCAGTTCAGGATGACGCTGAGGCTCAGGTACAGGCAGCTCGACGATACAACATCAGACAGGGGATACCAGATAGTCCTCAATGACGGCGGAAGGGTCACCGACATGGCGGCAAGCATGGTGACAGTCACTTTCCTTGGAACAGAAACAATAAGCGGTGACTGCTGCGGCGGAGCAGGAGATACTCTTGAAACCAAAATCAATGTATCGATATCCTAAAGATTAAAATCACTCCGTGAATATATTCTTATGAAAGGGCAAAGCCGCGTCTTCGAGCAGGTTCTTCTTTTCGGCATTGGCGTTGCAATATTCGTCTCCAGCTTTGCCATATTCCAGATGTATCAGACGGAATACACGCTCACAGCGTCAGATGACCAGATAAGGGGGATAAGGGACATTGTGTACAACCACATAACAGAGATGACTGTAAACGAAGACCTTAATTCAAGCATAGTGATAAAGATACCGAAGCAGATAGGAGGAGAAGGATACAGCATATCCGTTGACGATGAAGACCTTACAGTAAGGACGGAAAAGAGCGGGAAGCTCGCATCAACTGAAATGACATCACTGAGCATGTTATATTCTTTCTCCGGAGAAACAAGAAGCAGCGGCGGTGAAATTATAATTTATAAGAGGGATTATAATATTATTATAGAGTAACAGGCATGGATTGGGACGCGCTGATTCCATGCTATTGTGGTTTTATGAAACTCAGGCTTCCGAAGGTTAAAAAGAAGGTCACAAGCGATACCAAGCCCAGTCCGAGGAACATTGCAAAACGTCTTCTTAAGGGTTATAAATTCAAGAACATGAAGAGGCCAGGCAAGCGGAGACCGCAGGAGTTTCCTGAGGGATACGGGCCTCCGCTTCCGATAACGCAGAAACTTAACATAGAGCTTGAGCAGAAGGCTGCGCGCGAAGATAAAGGACTTTTCGAGGAGATAAAATCCAAGGATGGCATAATGCTTCCAACAGGAAAAAACATACTTCCAGGAGCCAGATTCGACATACTGAATGATTCAGAGGAACTGCGTTCCATAAACATGAAGTATCCTCTCATACCACAGCAGCCCACGGAAAATGAACAGGTGATGGCATATGCGAATATCCGCTGGGACAATAACCTAGGTTCGTTGCTGTATAATGTTGTGGAGCCGAAACTTTCACCGGAAGACATGAAACTCGTTGAGGAAATAAAGAAGGATATAGAGGACCGGCTTGATGTCGATTTCTCAAAGCTTGGTGATGTCAGGGCAAAGAAGCTCCTGAGCGATGAAATAAAAAACACGCTTGCGAATTTTCCTTCTGTAAGCATGGCCAAGGTGCCTGCCATACAGTACAATATAGAGAAGGAAATATTCGGTCTTGGTGTCATAGAGCCGCTGATGAAGGATCCCGAGATAGAGGATATATCATGCGACGGTGTTAACATACCGATATACATATACCACAGGAATCCGAAGTTCGGCCCGCTCAGGACAACACTCAGCTTCAGTGATTCAACTGAACTTGACAGGTTCATACTAAAGCTTGCGCAGAAATGCGGAAAATCAATATCAGTCGCAGACCCGCTGCTGGACGCAGCGCTTCCGGATGGTTCCAGGGTGCAGTGCACAATGGGAACAGACATAGCCAGGAGAGGCTCGAACTTCACCATAAGGAAATTCACGTCATATCCACTGACGCCGACACACATGATGCATTACAAGGCTGTGGACAGCATGCAGCTTGCCTACCTGTGGATGGCCATAGAGAACGGTAAGTCCATACTCATTTCAGGGGGAACAGCAACCGGAAAGACATCCATGCTCAATGCGCTCTCGCTTTTCATACGGCCAAACCTGAAGATACTCTCAATAGAGGATACACCTGAGCTGAGGCTGCCTCATACACACTGGATTCCGGAGGTGGCGCGTTCACCTCTCTCGGTAAAGGGCAAGCTTGGAGAGGTCACGCTTTTCGATCTGCTTAAATCAAGCCTCAGGCAGAGGCCGGACTACCTGGTTGTCGGCGAGGTGCGAGGAAAGGAGGCCTTCGTGCTGTTCCAGCAGATGGCCACAGGGCACCCATCACTTGCCACAATACACGCAGCGTCACTGACACAGCTTATAGACAGGCTGGTCACACCCCCCATATCACTGCCTCCGGCACTCATAGAGAACGTTGACATAATCATATTCCTCCAGAGGGTGAAAGTCAAGGGAAAGAGCACACGAAGGGCCACGGAGATAATTGAAATAATAGGATTCGACAAGGACAGGCCCATCAGCGCAAAGATATTCGAATGGACTGCTGTAAAGGATGTTTTCATATCCGAAAGCAGGTCGAAGGTGCTGCAGTCCGTGGCGAGGATGTCAGGTCTTGAGGAAAACACAGTGCAGGCGGAAATACTAAGAAGGAAGAAGGTTCTTGAATGGATGCTCCGGAGCGAGGTTTATGATTATAATGAGGTTGGGCGGATAGTGAGTGAATATTACCTTAATCCTGAAAAAGTGATGACACTCATAGAAGATTCCGTCTAGTGATCAGTATGTTCAAGGACTTGTCAGTTAAGATTTTCGGAGGGGTGATTGCGCCTTACATGGACTCTTTTGAGCCGCTGGAAGTCAAAATCAGGAGTGCCCAGCTGAAATACACGCTGAAAGAGTACCTTTCGATAGCGCTGTTCTCAACACTCTTAGTATTCATGTGCGCGATGCTCGCAGGCTCATTCTTTGTCACATTCGTGACAGGCGGTGCACTTTTCTCGTACACTTTCTCGATAATAATATCCTTTTTGGTTTCAGGCGTGACGTTCATATTATTTTACTGGTATCCGAACATACGGTCCAAGAGCATTGAATCCAAGGTGGAGAGGGACATACCATTCGCAGTGGCTTCGATGGCTGCAGCATCAAGCGCGGGAACCCATCCTGCTGAGATATTCAAGATGCTTTCGATAAGGGAGAGCGTCATCGGGGAGGATGCAAAGAGAATATACAGGGATGTGAAGATGTTCGGAACTGACATATCATCAGCCCTTGCAAAGGTTGCGAACAGGACGCCTTCACTTGCGTGGTCGGAGATTCTCTGGGGGCTTGTCACAACAATAACAACAGGGGGTGACACATACAAGTACCTTCAGGACAAGACGCACGACAGCATGCAGCAGTACAGGCGAATGCTTGAATCATATTCAAACCAGATAAACTTCTATACAGAGATTTACATAACCATGATAATAGTCGGAACGCTGTTTTTCATAGTGCTTTCATCTGTGATGTCTCCTCTTGTCGGAGGTGACATTCTCCTTGTCCAGACATTCCTTGTGTTCTTCTTCGTTCCGCTTACATCAATGGGTTTCATTGTACTGCTTAAGGGGCTTTCACCGCTTTGAGGGATTGATATGGAATTTGACATAAAGCAAAAGGTAACTGTTATGCCCGGTGCGATAGGCGTGATTGTAGTGATGCTTGCAATATTATTTGCAGGTGATTCAGCTGTAATAGGAAACATGCTGATAATAAGCATATTCATATCAGTTGTGCCTTATTTCATATACCGTTATTCGAGGTATGCATGGCTCAAGGGAATAGAACGCCAGTTCCCGAATTTCATAAGAGACCTTGCTGACTCGAAGCGTTCAGGCATGACGCTTGAGAACGCAATAAAGATGGCATCAAAGACAAATTACGGGAAACTCACAGCTGAAATACAGACCATGTCCAACAAGCTTTCATGGGGAGTTCCGTTCCTGAGGGTGCTTGAAATTTTTGAAAAGAAAATCAAGGGATCCATAAGCATAACCGAGGTGCTTCACATACTGAAGGAATCATACAAGTCCGGCGGCAATGTTGTTGCAACACTGGACTCAGCCGCAGCGAACATGAACATGCTCAGGGAAGCAGAGGAGGAAAGAAGGAATGTCACAAGCCAGCATGTCATGGTGACATACGGCATATTCCTCCTTTTCCTTGGAATAGTCGTTGTCATAATATACATATTTGTCCCGATGATGACAACAGTGTCCCTTGGCGACAGTAGCGGTATCGGAAGCGATGAATTCTCAGCATCCTTCAGTAACCCGTGCGCTGATACCATTCTTCCATTCCCATGCGGCCTCTTCGAGCTGACATGCACAATGTTCGAGGTTGACCCTTACGGGGTCGGATGCTACTATGTCTCGCTGTTCTTTTATGTCCTTCTTATACAGGGAATATGTTCGGGCCTTATTGCAGGACAGCTTGGTGAAAACTCGCCTGTTGCAGGAGCAAAGCACTCGCTGATAATGGTCTCCATTGTATTGTTCATATTCATATTCCTGGCGAAACTGGGCACATTCCCTTCATGATGAAAAGAAAGAAAGGTCAGGTGGTGTTTGAATTCATCATAGCCGCGCTTATACTGTTCGCGCTGATATTCTACAGCATCAATTATGTGTCAAGAGACTTTGATTCACGTCACGCACGCTTCTCCACAGATGCGCTTGAGAGCAGGGTTCTCAGGGTTTCCGAGTACATATTGAGCAGCGGAAACGGCATAATCGGGGAATGGCCTTACCTCAGCAGCGGGATGATGGCAACACTTGACAATGACTGCAGCAGTGATTACGAACTGTTCCTTGAAAGCATAAACCTCAGGCAGACGTTCCCATATGAAAAATATACCCACATAAATATCATGGTGATAACCACGGAAAGCGATGCTGTTCTCCTTTCATGCGGAAGGACGCCTCCCGACAGAGGCGGTTCAGCAACAGTCACAAGATACGTGCTTGACCCCGGAAGCGGGGAAATCGCAAGAGTAGACATAACAATCTGGGAATGATGCTTTTATTGGGATTAAACCAATAATAACATATTATGTTTCTGGAAACAGTTGCATTCTCATGCACACTGGCGCTGATAGCAGTTCTTGTGCTCATACGCTTCACGAGGAAAGCGACTGACGGCACAGACGAAATGAAGAGATTCTCAGGGCTCATACACCACGGAGCCATAACATACCTGAACACGCAGTACAGGGTACTGGTAATATTAGTGGCGGTAATGGCCGTTGTGCTTGCCTTTCTCATAGGCATGCAGTCTGCTGTTGTCTTCGTGGCAGGCGCACTGTGCTCCATGCTTGCGGGAAACATAGGACTCAGGGTCGCGACAAGGAGCAATGCCAAGACAACAAATGCATGCAGGAAAAGCGTTGAAAGCGGACTGCATGTGGCATTTTCAGCGGGTTCTGTCATGGGACTGCTTGTGGTCATAGTAGGGCTTGTGGGTGTCTCCTTCTTTTACACTGTTTTCGGGAATGTCAACATACTCTTCAGCTTCGGTTTCGGCGCAAGCCTTGTGGCTCTGTTCAGCAGGGTGGGAGGCGGCATATACACTAAGGCTGCTGATGTCGGGGCGGACATGGTCGGAAAGGTGGAGCACAGGATACCTGAGGATGACCCGAGAAACCCTGCGGTTATAGCAGATAATGTCGGTGACAACGTAGGCGACATTGCCGGCATGGGCGCTGACCTTTTTGAAAGCTATGTTGATGCGATAATCGCGGCAATGGCTGTTGCAATGCTGTTCAGCGGGCCTTACATACAGCTGCCACTCATACTTGCAAGCGCCGGCATAGTTTCTTCAATAGCAGGCATAATATTCATTCTCTCCGGGAAAGGGAATGTGGAAAATCTCCTGAACCGTGGCATATTCCTTTCAACAGGAATAATGATAATCGCGTCGTACTTCATAATAGATTATCTTGGGATTGACATAACGACTGTCTACTGTATAACAGCCGGACTCATTTCCGGTGTTGTTATAGGGCTGAGCGCTGAATATTATACATCGAGGGAAAAAGAGCCTGTAAGACGAATTGCGGAATCATCCGAAACAGGCCCGGCGACAGTGATAATATCAGGGCTTTCCGTAGGCATGGTGTCAACATTCATACCAGCACTGTCTGTCTGCACGGCCATTCTGATATCATACTATTTCATGGGCCTATACGGCGTCTCAATAGCAGCTGTCGGTATGCTGTCAACCCTCGGCATAATCCTTGCAACAGACTCTTACGGCCCGATAGCTGACAATGCGGCAGGCATAGCTGAGATGGCGAAATCCGGGAAAAAGGTCAGGGAAAATGCTGAGACACTCGATGCCGTGGGTAATACAACTGCTGCAATAAACAAGGGTTTCGCAATAGGCTCAGCCGCACTGACAACACTTGCGCTGTTCTCTGTGTACGGAACCACTGTAGGACTGACTGTGATAAGCATAATGGACCCGTTTGTCATTGTCGGCCTTATACTTGGCGGCCTGCTTCCGTTCCTCTTTTCTGCATACACAATGAACGCAGTAGGGAAGACAGCTGTGCAGATGGTGAAGGAAGTCAGGAAGCAGTTCAGGAAGAAGGGTGTCATAGAAGGGAAGGTTGCACCGGATTACGACAGCCCTATCAGGATATCAACAGAGGCCGCTATAAGGGAGATGATAAAGCCCGGGATTCTTGCGGTGGCTGCTCCCTTGCTCGTCGGCCTGCTTCTCGGCGTCGAAGCGCTTGGGGGGCTTCTTGCAGGAGCCATACTCACGGGCTTCCTTCTCTCGCTCATGATGGCCAATTCAGGGGGAGCATGGGACAATGCCAAGAAATACATAGAGGAAGGCAATCTCGGCGGAAAGGGTTCTGAAGCGCATGCTGCGGCAGTGGTTGGCGACACAATAGGCGACCCGTTCAAGGACACGTCCGGTCCATCGCTGAACATACTCATAAAACTCATGACAATAGTCGCGCTGGTTTTCGTGCCGCTTTTTCTTTGAATTTTTAAAACAAGAAGTCAATTAACGAACTATGAATAAGGCTGTTGACGAATTTGAGCTCCAGAAAGAGCACCTAATGAAGAACATCATAGGAGAGATAGCAGTTTCGGGTGAACCGAACAAAGCCATCAAAAAATGGCGTTCTCTCTTCAGGGTTTCCCAGAAGGATCTCTCAAAGAATATCGGTGTGACATCGTCAGTGATATCAGACTATGAATCAGGGAGAAGAAAATCCCCTGGCATCATGTTCCTGAAGAGGTATGTGGAGGCTCTCATAAGGATGGATGAAAAAAGCGGGGGGGAGGTCCTCAGGGTTTTCATAGGCACAGACGAGGATAAGCCTGTCTCTGCCGCAATACTCGATATCAAGGAGTTTGATGACGGAATGGGTGTTGATGTCTTCTGCAGGAAAATAGGCGCAAAAATACTCACAGGCGCATCCACAGACCGTAACATATACGGGTACACTCTCATAGACTCTGTCAAGGCCATAACCGAGCTTTCGTTCACAGAGCTCAAGAAGCTGTACGGGGTAACTGCGCAAAGGGCGCTTGTATTCACGAACATAACAACAGGAAAGGGTCCCATGATTGCCATAAAGGTCGCCAACCTCAAGCCCGCGCTGATACTCCTTCACAACATAAACGAAGGAGACGTGAGTTCAGTTGCAAAGAACATCGCTGATGTCGAGGGTGTTCCCCTTGCGATATGCAGCAGCAATATTGAGGTCTTTATAGAAAAGCTCAGGACCGTTTCCTAAACAGTTTTAAGTGTTTCGCAATGAACCTTGCTGCCTTCTACGGTAACTATTCCGTAATAACCTGAATAAGCTGGGCCTGGATAGAATATGGTTGTCTTTCCTATCATATCAACACCCCTGTTTTCATGTATATGAGCGGAAATGTTAAGGATGGGTACATTTTTATCTATAACCTTCGCAATTTCAGCGGAACCGACATGCTTCTTTTCCAGCTTGTCGAGTGATGTCCCCTTAGGGGGGGCATGTGTGATGAAAATCCACGGCTTTTTTATATCCTTCAACAGGGCATCAAGAGCTTCTTTCGTGTCATCCTCAGTTGGCTCGAACAGTGTATTGAAGGGTGTTTCAGCGCCGCCCCAGCCAACGAATGTTATGCCGCCAAAAACCGATGCCTTGTGATGGGCATTGACACCGTACTCTTCAAATATATCCAGTATCTCGAATGGGTCGTGGTTGCCCGGGACGCATAGTACCGGCTTCTTTGGTATCATAAGCTTCTGTATTACAACATCCGCTATTTCAAGCTGCGTGAAATTCGGTGTTATATCGAACATGTCCGTGAAATCTCCCTGGGACACTATAATGTCATAATCTTTGTTTTCCAGATCATCCATTATCTTCTGGAGCTTTCCTATCTTTCCGTGTATGTCACCTATAACAGCTATTTTCATTAAACCACCGAATACTGTTATTAGTGCAATAAAGGATAAAAACGTTTGTTTAAAATCACTATACACCCACACGCTTGTTTCCTGTGGAGTTTATGAAATAAAATTTTATGACTTATTATATTATATATTATAATATAACATAGTTATATATACTTATAATAGCGTTTTTGCTTCCAAAAAATCTCCATACGAAACACAGGGGTGGTGCTGTTCTGCTATTTACTTTTTCATTAAAAACAGAAAAAAGTTCCACAGGAAATAATTTTCCACAGGAAACGGAAAGCTTATAAACTTCTTAATTTTATTATAATTCCAGTGATTTTATGGCCCAGTCATCCCTTAGCGAAATATTCGAATCTTATACCAATACAGTAGGTCTTTTCAAAGACAAGGGAGCGCTTTCAACTGATTTCAGTCCTGCCAATATACCCCACAGGGAAAAGAAGATAGAGGAGCTCGCGTATATGCTGGCTCCTGTTCTCAGGAACGAAAAGCCCTCGAATATTTTTATCTACGGAAAGACAGGCACAGGAAAAAGCCTCTGTATAAAGAAGGTGACGGATTCCCTGGAAGAGGCAGCTGAGAAAAGCGGCCGGAACGTCAAGATAATGTACATAAACTGCAAGATGGGAAAAGTCGTCGACACACAGTACCGGCTCCTTGTAAAGATACTTTCAATGCTTGGCGAGGACGTGCCTTTCACAGGCCTTCCCACAAACACCCTCCACAAGAAGCTCAATGAGAAGCTTGCTGAACGGGGAGGAAACATAATAATGGTCCTTGATGAGATAGACGCTCTTCTGGAGAAGATAGGGGATGACATACTCTATAACATAACACGAATAAGCCAGGATGTCCCGAACACACAGATAACCGTTGTCGGCATATCCAACAAGCCGACATTCGTGGACAGCCTCGACCCAAGGATAAGGTCATCGCTGTCAGAAGAGGAGATGGTTTTCCCTCCTTACAATGCGAATGAAATAAAAGACATTCTTCAGGCAAGGGTGGAGACAGCTTTCAATGAGAATGCAGTTGATTATGGCGCCATAACCAAGTGCTCCGCGCTCGCAGCGCAGGAAAACGGCGACGCAAGAAGGGCGCTTGACCTCCTGAGGGTTGCCGCAGAATTGTGCGAGAGGGAGAAATGCAAAAAGGTCAGCGAGCGGTTCGTCAACAGCGCACAGGAGAAACTTGACAAGGACAGGCTGATAGAAATAATAAAAGCGCAGCCCAAGCAGTCAAAACTTGTCATAATATCAATGCTTAATCTCTACAAGCAGGAAAAGAAGGCCGTGCAGACAGGCGATGTGTACAACCTATATGAAAAGCTCGCGCACGCCAACGGGCTTAAGGCGCTTACACAGAGAAGGGTTTCCGACCTGATATCAGAACTTGACATGCTCGGTGTCATAAACGCCTCGGTTGTGTCCAAGGGAAGATACGGAAGGACGCGAAAGATAAACATACAGCTGAACAAGGGTCTTGTCTCTGTTCTGAAGAATACACTGGCAGGCGAATTTACTGAGGATTTTATTAATTTTTAACATACTTCTTTTACATGGAAAAACAGACCATTATCCGCGAACTGATGGCAAAAGGCATAATGGTGACACCCGATATACTTGAAATGGCCCTCAGGGACGGCATTGATCAGGTCGTTTCAAGCAGGCATGATGTGGTGATGTCATCAGTCAGGACAACCGAAAGGACAAGGAATGCAGCAGAACCAATAAAATGCTCTTCACTTCTTTCTGAATCCAAGAAGGAATATACAATTGAAGATGCTGTCAAAAGCAACTACAGAAGGTATGAGTCGCTGAGACGCATGCTCCTGCGGAAAGCAGACGCGGTTTCCATAAAAAACATAACGAATGCAAAAAGCCGCATAACAGTCGTGGGGATGGTGAAGGAAAAGAAGGATTTCGGCTTTGTGCTTGAGGACAGCACAGGAGAGGCCACTGTCAAGAGTGATGCCAATGTGGAAACAGACGATGTCATAGGTGTTAACGGATGGGTAAGAAACGGTGTTTTCACAGCAGATGACGTTTTTTATCCGGACATTCCGATGGACCGTGTGGTCGGCACCATCGAAGGAACGCTTCTTCTGAAGAACACAGGCAGCATCCCTGACGTGAATGCTGATGTTACTGTGACCCCTGATTCTTTCATAACAGGCGGAAAAGAGGCAATGACATGCACACCCAACACCATCACAGTGGAAAGAGGGGGGAAGAAGTTGATAATAGTTGTGTATAAAACAGACGACCCTGTGAATAAAAATGATGCCATCAGGTGGCTGAGAAGGCGCTTTATGCCGAGCAGTGAAAGAATTTTCGACAGCATGTATGTCCTCGACCCGGTGCCTGACATCTTATGGATATCGTCCAAGAACGATTACTGGTGTGATAATTACAAGGGCACCACAATGGTGTCTTTCGGTTACGGAAGGAGTGCTCTTGTAGATATGAAAACACGTGGTATAAAACAACTCTGATGTTTGTGGAAATATTACTGTCTGCTTTATTCGGGTTTTCGTTAGGTCTTTTTGCAGGGCTCATACCCGGAATACATCCAAATACCATTATGGTTATCATTGGCTCGTCGGCCATCTTATCCGGCACAGCCAGCACAGAATGCATCCTTGCGTTTGTTGCATCCCTTTCAGTGACCAACAGCATAGTCAACTTCATACCATCAGTTCTTACAGGCGCGCCTGAATCTGATACATGTCTCTCTGTATTGCCTGCCCACAGGTTCCTTATGTCAGGACGCGGCTATGAGGCGCTGTACTTGACAGTTGCCGGCGGGGTTTTCGTCACGCTTCTCACAGTTGTTTCCCTTCCATTCCTCCTCTGGGCGGTTCCGGGAATTTACAGCCTGATATCAGGCTATATGCACTGGCTGCTCATTGCGGTTCTTTTGGTTCTCCTTATTAATACGCGCTCCAGGCGCGCGCTTTCCCTTTTTGTTTTCATTATCACAGGGATTTCCGGGTTGCTGCTGCTTTCAACATTTCACCAGGAAACCGTGCTGTTTCCATCGCTTACAGGGTTGTTTGCAGTGCCTGTCCTTGCTCTGAGCGCAGGAACATTCAGCTTTCCTAAGCAGAAGATACGGACACCAAAGAACATAAGCATGAAAGGAGGCTTCTCAGGATGGCTGTCAGGCATATTCGTTGGCATGCTTCCCGGCATAGGCTCAGCCCAGGCAGCTGTACTCTCCAATAGTATAGTAAAGGGAAATGAACGGGATTTCATGATGTCCATTGGAGGCATAAACACGTCGAATGTCATGTTTTCATTCGTAATGCTGTTCACACTCTCCAAGACAAGAACAGGGGCATCCGCATTCATATCAGGCATTTCAGGGGCCATAGACATTTACGGACTCTCTCTTCTCATGGCAGTGTCCGTGCTGTCGTGCATGCTTGCAGCTGTTTTTACTCTCTACGCAGGAAGGCTGTTCACGAGAAACATACACAGGGTTAACTACAGGAAGATGAACTTCACAATAGTTGCATTCCTTGTAGCCATTACATTCATCATAACAGGAATATATGGCCTCTTGATAATGGTCTTATGTTCACTTATCGGCGTGTGCAGTTCATATATGGGTGTAAAGCGCATGTATATGATGGGATTTCTCATGCTGCCGACAATAATATATTTCTCCGGTTTAGGGGATGCGGCCAGTTTATTCAGTCTCTTGATTCCGGTTTGAGCGAAAAGCGCTAAGTTAACGCGTAGGAGCTTAACTTCATATGACGATGTTACCCCCCTGTTTCCACTGGAAACCTCTTGATTTTATAGAAAACGATACCAATAGGCCTATGTGAACAACCCATGAACAAAAACGCCACAAGAGTGTTCAGACCCCCCTATTTCATATGGAAATTCACGGGCAATATATACATATTCATTTCATCTGGAAATTTTCATGGAAAACCGGTAACATTAGAGCATGTGTGAAGATGAATTAACTGACTGCCACTGAAATGGGTCCCTCTGGTGTGGAAAATTTTAAAGCTCCCCCGCATGAACACTTTCCTGAGAGAGGCGGCCTTGCTGACTTCATTCCACAGGACATGCATATAAAGCCGCTTACATCAGACAGTTTGCCCTTTATCACGGGTTCTTCACATGCTTTCTTGCTGTTGTTTATGACTTCAAAAAGACCCATCTGCTTTCCCGCGCCGAGAAGCTCGTCCCTGCTTATGCCTATTGCATTGAAAATCCTCTCAAGAGGCGGAAGCAGCTGGTTGTCTATGTAATACTTCGAGTCAATTGAAAGTCCGTTTTCCCTGACAAAATTCGGGTCCTCTGCCCTTTTGGAAAGCATCTCCATTCCCTTGACTATCACGTATCCTATCCTGTCGCCGACACCGGGAAGGTCCATATCATTTCTTTTTTCCATTTTTTTCACAACCTCGACGTGCGGCTGGACACCGGCATATTTTTCAGGTCTTCTGGTGAGGGTTTTCGTTATGACAAGCTTCTCAATGTCAACGTCCCCGTCAAGAAGCCCCTTCACCACGTCCTTGAAATATGAAACAGCTGCCTTGGTGTCGTTTTTCTTGAGTATGATTTCTATTATCTCTTTCATTGTTTCTCCTGTAAGCTCGCACCAGTCACGCCGCACGGTCTCTATACCCTTCATCACAATGTCGTCCTTCCATTCACCTGTTTTGTCCCTGAACATGGACCACCCCATGTAACGCTTCTTGGTCAGGGGAAGAAAACGCTTGAACAGCTTTTCGAATTCCAGTTCCATTATACCGGGAAGCCGTTCAGTCATCTTCTTCCCGATGTCTTTTCCGATTTTCTCCGCCTCTTCCATGCTTTCCGTAGGAACCTTTATCATTACGGAATCAGTATCACCATAGACTACCTCATAACCGAAATCCTCTTCCATGGCCTTGACTGTACTGTGTATGGTTTCACGCCCGAAAGCTGTGACAGAACTGGCTATAGCGACATTGTATATCTTTGCCCTCGTGTAGCCGAAATATCCGTAGAAAGCATTAGCCAGCGTCTTTATCGCGAACTGCTTCAGGTCGAGCATTTTTCTGGTCTTCTCATCAGCGTTCCTCGCCATCTTCTTGACCTTGCTTCTCTCTTCCATAAGGTTCTCGAGTATACTCGGTATTACGCCGCGTCTGACACTGGGCTTGACGAACATTGAGCCGTTTGGTGTGGTTATGTGTTCCACATCTTCATTCCCAATAAGAAGCGTGGTCGGGCATATATTATATGTTCGTATAAGTGAAGGATACATGGACTTGAAGTCAAGCACAAGCACCATTGAATGGAGACCTTTCTTTGGCTCTATGACGAAGCCGCCTTTAAGGTCCTTGCTTTCATCCTCACCGTTACCATTGGTTCTCTCTGCTATCTGCTCATTGTTCTTGGATGGTATGATAAAGCCTTCCTTGTTGAACACCTTCAGGTAGTAATTTTCTATTCTCTGGCTTTCCCCTCCTTCCAGTACATCATTCAGGAGCGAACCTGATATTTTTGAAAGCGCGATGTACTTGTCCATGAGGTCAAGCTTCGTGATAAGCTTGAGTGCAAGTATGCTGTCCTGAAGGCAGTAATCAGCGAGTATCTGGTACTTTTCCTGGGACCCCCTCCAGAACTTCCCTATCTCTGACTTCTTGACGTCTTTCTTCTCCTCTCCTATGAGGGCTTTCGAAACAAAGTCCAGTCCGTATCTTTTCAGGTTCCAGCCCTTCTTTATCATTGAGAATGAATCCGCAATTATGCGGCCGGTTATTGTTATTCTGTGCCTTCCACCAAAGACATCATCCCTCACTGACTTGGTTTTGCATCTTCCGAATACGGGCCGTATATTATTCTTTTCCATCCTCTTCAGTATGTAGGGAAGATCGTATCCGACAATGTTGAATCCTGTCAGGACGTCAGCGTCATATTCATTGATGATTTCCATGAAACGAATGAGCATGTCCTTTTCACCTGAGAGCGCTTCTATGCCATCTCCCGGCCTTGTGGAAAGTATAATTGATTTTGTTCTCCTGTAATCATCTGAGAATACAAGCGATATCATCGCAACAGGGTCTGTTTCGGAATCAGGCATAGAGCCTTCATTCTTTCCCACTGTCTCTATGTCGAAAGCGAGATACCTGAGCGGAGCATCCTCCTCGGTGTCAATTATTTCGAATTCCTTTATCTGGACAAGCCTCTGCGCTGATACGCTTGTTGTGCTTATGCCATTGCTTTCTTTCGTGCTTATCCAGCGCATTCCGCCTATGTCCGAGTCATTCATCCACCTGTACTTGAAAAGTATATCAGCCTCGTATGTGCTTATGCCCTTCTTCTTCAGTGCTTCACGCACCTCCACTGTCTTGGCCGGATTCTTCAGTGTTATCTTCCAGACATCGCGCGGCTCCTGATATCCCATGGGAAGGGTTCTTTTCACTTTTTCAACATTGTGTATGCTCGGAAGTCCTTCAAGGCTTTCATTTATGTCATCGCTCGCTGCATAGAAATACGGAAGGAATCCCTCATAGAAACCGCAGACACTTTTTCCTTCCCTGTCCTTTCCGAATATACGCAGAACCGGTCGCTCATTAACCATTACATAGTCGACATCCATTATCTGAAATTCCATGAAAATTCACTTGGATAAGAGATTGATTTCAACAAATAAAAACACCAATGTTCTTCGGTGGCTATAATGAAAAACCTATGTTTGACAGTATGCTTGAAATACATTTAAAACGGCGGTGCATTTGTTTATTATGAGAATAAATCCGAAGCAGCTTGAGCGTGCGATGAAGCAGATGGGAATGCAGACCAAGCAGATAGAAGCGGAAGAAGTCATAATCAGGACATCTGAGAAGGACATAGTCATAAGCAATCCCAATGTCACTCTGATGAATGCCATGGGGCAGGAATCATACCAGATAGTGGGGGATGCCGAGGAAAGGCCAAGAGGCAGGTTCGTGGACGAAGACGTCAAGATGGTCATGGAAAAAACAGGCGCCAGTGAGGAAGAAGCAAGGAAAGCCCTGGAAGATGCCGGGGACATAGCGACCGCGATTCTCAGCCTCAAGAACTGATTTCTTATCAATTAATAGCCGGAAGTCTCAATAATTATTCATGCGCGACGAGTGGGAACGACTAAAGCTGGCATCTGCATACAAGAAGCTTGAAAGTGGAAAAGACGGCATAACCGGTGATGAAGCAACCAGAAGGCTCGCAAAGCACGGAAAGAATGAAATAACATCTACAAGTCATACATCACCACTGAGGATATTGCTGTCCCAGTTCACATCACCCCTGATAGTAATACTTATAGTTGCTGGATTGGTATCGCTCGGCATAGCGCTTCTTCCTGGTTCTGAACATACCTTCATAGATTCAGCGCTCATACTGCTCATAGTCTTGGCTGTCGGCATTTCCGGTTTCTTTCAGGACTGGAAAGCTGAAAAGGCTATAGATGCGCTCAAAAAGATGTCCAGCCCCACAGCCAAGGTAATCAGAGACGGGACCATAATTTCAGTAAAAGCTGTTGACCTTGTTCCCGGTGATGTTGTAATAATCGAACCCGGAGACATCGTGCCTGCTGACGGGAAGATAATAGAATCCATGGGCATGATGATAGACGAGTCCATACTCACCGGAGAATCAAAGACTGTGAGAAAAGCTGCCGGGGATGTAGCCAGAATGAGCACGAGCCTCACATCCGGCCGCGGGAAGCTGCTGATTTTCGGGACAGGGTTATACACGGAAGTCGGAAAGCTCGCTGAGAAGATGGAAGAGATTGGCGAAACCAGGACACCCTTCCAGAATGAGCTGTCGGCTTTCAGCAAGAAAATATTCTGGATGGTGGGGATAATAGCGGTTGTCATGATGGCTGTGGGATATTTCAAATACGGATTATATGATGCATTCCTGATTTCCATATCCCTTGCTGTTGCTGCGATACCCGAGGGGCTTCCTGCAGTTGTGACACTGGCGCTTGCGCTTGGAGCAAAATCCATGGCCAGTAACAACGCGCTGATAAGGAAACTGGCTGTAGCCGAGTCTGTAGGCTCTGTGAACGTCATATGCACAGACAAGACAGGCACGCTCACGAAGAACAGAATGTCTGTCACAAAAATGTATTTCGATGACGTTGTCTTTGATTCTGCGGCACTGAATGATTCTGACAAGGGAAGGATGGAGAAGCTCATGCTCTGCGGTACACTGTGCAATGATTCGCGCTTCATGCCGGGTGACGGCACTGAAAGGAAGATGACAGGAGACCAGACTGAGGTGGCGATAGCCGAATTCGCAATAAATAACGGGGTAGACTATGACGGCTTGAGGGGAAAATACAAGAGAATAAATGAGATCTCATTCACATCGAAGCGGAAGATGATGAGTGTGCTTTGCAGGCATCAAAATGAGAATATTGTATTCACCAAGGGAGCTCCTGAGGTTGTTCTGAATCACTGCACGCGTATGCTTTTTGGAGGAAAGATTGTAAAGCTGGACAGGAAGAGAAAGGAGAAGATACTCAAGCAGAATACGCAATTCGCTTCACATGCCCTCAGGGTTCTTGCTTTTTCATACAAGAAGGCCAGCGGCAGCATTTCCGAGGAAGAAATGGAAAGCGATATGATATTCATAGGACTTGAGGGCATGCTGGACCCTCCAAGGGATGAGGTGAAGGATGCTCTTGCTGACTGCGCTACAGCCGGCATAAGGGTAGTCATGATAACCGGTGACAATATAGAGACAGCGAAAGCGATTGCCAATGAGATAGGGCTCAGCAGCACAAGCGCAATATCCGGAGATGATATCGGGAAGATGAGCGATGCAGACCTTCGGAAGGTGCTTGATGCAGGTGCCAATATTTTCGCCAGGACATCGCCTTTTGACAAGCTGAGGATACTTGAGATGCTCCAGAAGGACAATCGTGTCATAATGACAGGAGACGGCGTGAACGATGTGCTGGCACTGAAGAAGGCAGATGTCGGCATTGCAATGGGCGAGAGGGGTACGGAAGTGGCCAAGGAGGCGAGCGATATCATACTCCTCGACGACAACTTCACGAGCATAAGAAACGCTGTCCGCGAAGGCAGGCGAATATTCGACAACATAAGGAAGTTCGTGAATTACCTCCTCAGCTGCAATCTCGCAGAGGTGTTCGTTATTTTCATGGGAACCATGATTTTCTCAATGAATGACCCCATAATGCTTCCGGTTCATATACTCTGGATAAACCTTCTCACTGACGGAATGCCAGCACTTGCGCTCGGAGTAGACCCTGCGCTTCCGAATACAATGAAAAGAAAGCCAAGGGAAATCGGCGACAGCATACTCGACAGGAAAACATTCTACAATGTAATGGCAATGGGCCTCAACATGGGAATACTGCTCCTTATTGTATTCACAATGACACTTTCATCAGGACTGGAGACCGCAAGGACAACACTTTTCATGGGTTTCGTGCTGTACGAGTTCATGAGAATAGCTGTCATAAGACATCAGGAAGAACTGGGTATCTTTGACAATAAGATGCTTCTGGTCACACTTATGGTGTCCCTGATACTCCAGTTGACAGTGATATACAGCCCGCTGAATGCATACTTTTCACTGGTTCCTCTTGGATTATACGAGTGGTCGATACTTCTGGCATTCGCTGCTGTCGGATGGATGACATCCATTGGCTTATCCAGGATTGTGACAAGAAAAACCAAATAAAAGAAACATTCACAATGATTACTTATGGACTTTACAATGGATTTTATATTTTTTGTAATAGGACTTCTTGTCCTTCTCAAGGGAGCTTCCATTTTCACAGACAATGCCTCAAGGATAGCCAAGAGCATAGGTGTTTCAGATATAGTGATAGGGCTGACACTGGTTGCATTCACCACGTCGCTCCCTGAGCTTGCTGTCAGCGTTCTGTCTGCTTTCAGGGGAATTCCGGGCATAGCACTTGGAAATGTTATAGGTTCCAATATAGCCAATATAGGTCTTGTCCTTGGAATTGCAGCGATAGTCACGCCGGGCATAGCTACGAGAAAGAGTGAACTCAGGCAGAGCTACATAATGATTGCAGTCACATTCATAGCAATACTCTTTCTGATAGACGGACTGACACCGATAGACGGCATAATCCTTGTCGCAGGACTGTTCGGTTATGTCTACTATCTCTACAAGGACAAAGACCTTAAGGAAAACATAATAGAGAAGATAGTCGACAGAAGCAGCCTTCCAAAGGGACTGACGCTATGCATGATAGGTGCAGCGGGCGTTCTCATTGGAGCTGAACTGATGGTCGGCGCAAGCACACGCATCGCATCGGGATTCGGAATAACCGAATCTGTCATAGGGCTGACTATTATAGCAATAGGGACATCGCTTCCTGAACTGGCCACATCCATAACAGCCGCACTCAAGAAACTTGAGGGGATTGCCTTGGGCAACATCATAGGAAGCAACATATTCAACCTCATGATGGTGATGGGTCTCTCGGCAATAGCAGGCACGATGCCTGCAGACTTCTCCATAATATCGCAGAGTGTTCCTGTTATGATACTACTCTCAGTGATATTGGTTGTGCTCATGAAGACTGAAAACAAACTTGGCCGTGTTGAAGGAATAGCACTGTTGTCGATATATTCCTTCTTCATATACATGAAGTTCTTCCTCTGAGGTCACAGATTTAAACCTCTGCTCCAGAATTTACATAATATGAATCTGGACGATATTCTTATCAGGCTGGGCCTAAAGGAGGAATCGAAGGCCAAGTCCGCCATGAACTTTGTTATCAAGAACTGGTGGGTATGGTGTCTCATAGCCATAACAGTATTCTCATTCTGGACAAGGATGATACCTGCGAAGTACGGCGAGCTCCAGGCGCTTGACCCATTCTACGCATACAGGATAAACGAGCTGATGCTTCAGAACAATCTCCAGGTGCCTGAATTCGACCCGATAAGGTACTGGCCTGACGGCGTTCCCATTGAGAAATACGGGCCGCTGATGTATTTCTATGTGCCTGTGATGCTGTACGTAGCCATGGGCTCAGTCGGCATCACCATGACATACCTGAACTTCGCCATAATGTATCCCGCTCTCATGGGAGCACTGGCCGTGTTCATAATGTTCTTCCTAGCAAGGGAGATATTCGATGACAACAACGCAGGACTCTTCAGCGCGTTCTTCCTTGCGACTGTTCCGGGATACATTGCCCGTACATCAGCAGGATTCTTCGACAAGGAAGCAACAGGAGGGACATTCCTGCTTCTTGCTATCCTCTTATTTGTGCTGGCATACAAGAGGAACTCCTGGAAATACGGTGCACTTTCCGCAATAGCAGTATTTGTTTCAATGGGCTCATGGGGCGGCGCGCAGTTCATCATATACATAGTTTCGATTTTCGCCATAGCCATGCTGCTGCTGAACAGGTTCAGCAGGAACATGATGCCGTCTGTAATATTTGTGCTTCTTTCAGCAGTTGCCACGCAGCGTCTTTTCCTAGGACTTGACCTGACAATCGAACAAATCATAGCATCTGTGACAATTCTAATGATTCTCATACGATATGCTGCCGAGCGTTATGAACTAATCAAAAAGGAGCAGTTCATCTACATCGCGCCTGTGATAATTGTTTCAATCATACTCTTCATGCTCGTCGGCTCCATGTTCTCAGATACGCTGTGGTACATGGTAAACAGGGCGATAGGCCTTGTGGTAATTTCAGAACAGGGTGTCATAGCAAGCACAGTTGCAGAGCAGATGCCTGGCTCATGGAGTGATATAACATCCAGGACTGACATAGGATTCGGGCTGAACATACTCCCGGCACTTGCGCCTTACAGGATGCTCCTGAGTGTGTGGTTCCTGATGATGCTTGGCATAATATTTGCCGCATACAATGTCTACACTGAAAAGAACATGCTGATCATGATACCTGTCTTCTGGCTGCTGATGTCCGTGCAGACAGTGTTATACATGGTCAGGCTGGTCTTCTTCCTCGGGCCGCCTGCTGCGATAATGGCCGGCTACTGCGCGGCTCAGCTCATCAAGTTCCTGATGAAATACAACTTCACAGCATCCGTAAAAGGCAAGGACATCAAGCTGCTGGTCATTCCGCTGATGATTTTCGTCTCGCTTGTGATACTTTCCAATGCGGTCACAGGATACGTGTTCTGCAATTCACTCGGCCCGTCCTACAACCAGTACTGGGATGAATCAATGACATTCATGAAGGAGAACACAGCAGCGAATGCGTCAATACTTTCATGGTGGGACTTCGGATACTGGTTCCAGACAAGGGGCGAACGCCCGAGCATAGCGGACGGGGGAAACATAAACGGCACTGTCAACCACCAGATAGCTGAATGGTACATAGACAGGAGCGACAACTGGACGTCATACAGGCAGTGGATGAAAAGCAAGCAGGTCGACTACATACTAATGGACTATACGCTTCCGGGAAAATACGGCGCCATATCCAAGATAGGTACCCATGGCAAAACTGTCATAGGCATGCTGCAGATGCAGTACACAGGCGAATATCCCCAGGAGAACAAGACAATAGCTGAATTCAAGTCCGGCCAGTACGTGGTGTGGCTGCCCATGGGCTCAGGCGGAAACGTGGTAGGGGCACCACTTTTCATGATCACGGACGGGGAGCAGTACCTTGGAAGGAGCTACATACAGGACATGTGCACCACCAATGGAATAATAAGGATACCTGTTGAGGACGAGTCAAACATAATACCTGGATGCGTGACCATAACGTCTTATGGCCTCTTTTACATACCACCGGAAGCAGAGTTCTCAATATTCACGGACCTCATGTTCATGGACGGCTACGGCATACCGGACGTGGAGAAGGTGTTCGACAACCAGCTGATAAAGATATACAGGCTTGAGATAAACGAGAGCATTTAGCTGGACGGCGACCAGATTGACAGGGCTATGAGCGCAAGCACAAATTCTGTGAGGAAGACCATAATGACAACGTCCCTTTCATAGACCTTCTTTTTGAACACCTTCAGGAGCTTTATCATCAGGTGCGTGAAATCATAGACCTTTCCGTAAGGCATGTCAAGGCTTCCGTCCTTGTTCACCTTTCCGAATGCTTCGACATTCCTAACCTTGTCTATGAACCTGAATCTCACGAACATGAGGACATCGAAAAAGAAGGGAATGAAAAGTATCAGAGCGAATTTTTCCATGTTTCCGAGAATTGCCACCACAGCTATCGTCGCGCCGACTGCGTATGTCAGGCTGTCCCCTGGGAATATACGTGCAGGAACCTTATTGAACCAGAGGAATGCCAGAAGCGAAAAAGCCATTATAAGAGCTATCATGCTGACCCATCCGGCACCAGACAGCCATGAAATCAGCGCCAGTGCCGAAAGTATTATCGCGCCTGTTCCGGCTTCCATTCCGTTGTACCCGGCGAGCATGTTATACCCGTTGGTTGCCCCTATTATTCCCAGAGGCACCAGCAGGAGGGGGAAGAACATGCCAAAATCAACGAAACCGAGGAACGGTATGTTCATGATGGATTCTCCTGCATTCACAATTGCCAGTGGTATGGCTATGGGGATTGTCAGAAGGACTTTTGTCCGCTGAGTCATGCCGGACTTCCAACCGAGAATGTCATCTATGAAACCGACGAATCCTGCAAGAAGTATGGTTGTCAGCGCAGCGAATATCTCAACAGCGCCTACATCTGATGAAAAATAGAATGTGTTAAGGAAGATGTAAAGCAGTATGCCTGAAACAGCACCGGCGATTACCGTGACGCCTCCCGCCTCCGGGACCTTTCTTCTGTCATACTTGTTCATATCCTTTCCCTCAAGTCCCATTCCCGTTGCCTTATTCATCCACCTGGGTACCAGAAGGAATGTCGTCAGGAATGAAACCGAAAGGCATATGAAGAGTGTTAAATCAGCCATTCAATCACCGCACAATGTGTATACATCTTCAGGTATTTCAAAAGCCTTACCGCATTTCACGCACTTCATGGCAACGTTTCTTCCCTTCTTACTGCTCTTCTCGGCATCATTTCCGCATGAGCAGACGAAACCCCTGACTTTCGCAGGATTGCCGTATACAAGCGCATTCTGCGGGACATCCCTGGTTACAACCGAGCCTGAGCCTACCATGCAGTCGCTTCCCAGCGTGACGCCGCACAGTATCGTGGAATTGGCACCGATTGATGCCCCGTCCATGACAGTCGTCCTGACGATTTCCCAGCTTCCGAGTGACCTCGGCCTCTTGTCATTCGTGAATGCAACATGCGGACCTATGAAGCATCCGTTGCCTATCTCAACACCCTGGAATATGGAAGCCTTGTTGCCTATCTTCACATTGCTTCCTATCTTCACATTCTGGTCTATGTATACGCAGTGCCCGACATTGCAGTCCTTTCCTATCACAGCGGTTCCCCTGACATGTGCATAATGCCATATGTTCGTGCCGCTGCCAATTATAGCGCCTTCGTCCACTGTCGCTGTTTCATGAACATTCACAACCATTCATCCACCTTCTATTGATTTCATTATTCTTTCTATTATTTTAAGGACTTCCAGCCCGTCCTCGCCTGTGACCAGTGGTTTCTCCCCTTTTCTTATGGCGTCAGTAAAATTTATGAGTTCAGCCTTGAGAGGCTCGTATTTCTCCACGTCAACTGATATCTCTCTGGAGTCGCCGAAGCGGAGAACGAAATCCCCGAACTCGTCGTATGTCTTCTCATATACATTCTCATGCAGCCTGAGTGCCTGTGTTATGTAATTAAGGCTCGCGTATCCCTTAGTGCCTGTTACATTCAGCATTCTTATCTTCACAGGCGTTATCCAGTTGACCTCTATGAAACCGTTCGTGCCGTTGTACTTCATGAATATGTCTGCATAGTCCTCGCGGTCGTTTATCAGCGCTTTCCCACCGGATGCATAGATGTCCTGTGGTTCCTTTCCTATGAGATACCTGAAAACATCTATATCATGGACAGCTATGTCGAGTATGACATTCGCGTCCTTTATCCTTGGCGGAAAGAGGCCGACCCTTCTTGCTATTATCGATGTGACCTTTCCGAGCTTTCCGCTGTCTATTATCTTCTTGAGCTCCTGCACAGCGGGGTTGAACCTTTCGATATGCCCGACAGCGAGCACGACACCTGCTTTTTCAGCAGCTCTGACAAGCTCTTTTGCTTTCTTCACGTTCTCTGCAAGCGGCTTTTCTATCAGAAGGTTTTTCCCGTGCCTTATCACATCCATTCCGATTTCATAATGGAGAGATGTCGGCACGCATACGGAAACAGCATCTATGTCCCCGGAAAGAAGCTTTTTGTAATCCCTGAAATATCCGCATTTGTGCTTTCCGGATATTTCCTTTCCTGTCTTCTCGTCCTTGTCGGATATTCCGACAAGCTCAACTGAATCAAGTTCCGAGTATACCCTGGCATGGTTCTTTCCCATGGCACCTGTTCCTATAACACCGACTTTCATTGAAATCATCTGAAACCTTTAACAACTTCCACTATTTTCCTTAGATCAGCCTTTGTCAGAAGCGGATGCACAGGAAGGGATATCACACGCTTCGAAACAGACTCCGACACAGGGCATAAGCCTTCCCTGTATCCAAGTTCCTGGTACGCCGGCTGCATGTATGATGGTTTCGGATAATACACCCTTGCGCCTACCCCATTCTTGTTGAGGTAGTCGAAGAAACCGTCACGCAGCGCCCCGTCAACCTTCACTGTGTACTGGTGCCACACATGGGAGCATCCTTCTTCTGTGAACGGCACCTCAAGCCATTCGATGCCTTTCAGATTTTCTGAGAGATAAGAGGCGTTCTCACGCCTTTTCGCAGTCATCACACGGAGCCTGCTGAACTGGCCGAGCCCTATGGCTGCCTCAATGTTGGTCATGCGGTTGTTGTAGCCGACCATGATATGGTCATACCTGTTTACCTGCCCCTGGTTTATTATGACGCGCGATTTTTCAGCTATGGCGTCATTGCCTGTCATTATCATGCCGCCCTCGCCTGTCACCATGTTCTTGGTCGCATAGAACGAGAATGCGGACACATCGCCGATTGAGCCGACTTTCTTTCCTTTGTATTCGGCCCCATGCGCCTGGGCGCAGTCCTCTATCAGTAAAAGGTCATTATCATCGCATATCTTCCGTATCTCATTCATCCTGCACGGCTGGCCGTAAAGATGCACAACGAGCACAGCCTTTGTCTTGTCAGTTATCTTCGATGCAATGCTGACGGGGTCAATATTGAATGTCCTTTCATCTATGTCAGCGAAAACCACCTTTGCCCTGCTGTAAAGAATAGCATTGGATGATGCTATGAAAGTGAAAGGCGTTGTTATCACCTCGTCGCCTGGCCCTATGCCTGCAGCCTCAACAGCTGTTGTCAGTGCTGACGTTCCGGATGAGCATGCTATCCCGTGCTTAGTGCCTATGAATGAAGCAAACTTCTCCTCGAACTTGCTGACATATGCCCCCTGCGTTAGCGCCCCTGATTTCAGGACTTCTGTAACTAGCTCTATTTCCTTCCTTCTTATGTCGGGTTTTGCTATCTGTATCATATGCCTTACAAATAAAACATATCTTCCGTTTAAAAATGGATTTTCCCAAATCATGCCCATTTTGAGACAGTCTATCGTCGAACCTTTGCTTTAACCTTTAAAAAGCATGGACAAACGATTAATTAAAATTGCGTTTTGGACGTGCGATATTATGAAAGCAGGAATAGTCGGTTACGGCGCATACATCCCGAGGCTGAGGATAAAATCAAGCAACATAGCAAAGGTATGGAGTGCCGACCCCGAGCTCGAAGCGAAGATGATTAATGAGAAAACAGTTCCCAATATGGACGAGGACTGCGCAACAATGGCAGTTGAGGCAGCGAGAAGCGCAATCCTGAGAGCTGGCATGGACCCCAGAAAGATAGATGCTGTTTACATTGGCTCGGAATCCCATCCTTATGTTGTCAAGAGCACTTCATCAATAATTGGCGAAGCTGTCGGGGCAACACCCAACATGATGGCAGCTGACCTTGAATTCGCATGCAAAGCAGGAACATCCGCAATCCAGATAGTGAACAGCCATGTCCTTGCGGGAAAGATAGAATACGGGCTTGCAGGAGGCTCTGACACTGCGCAGGGAAGACCGGGTGACGCACTTGAATACACAGCAGCTGCAGGCGCTGCCATGTTTGTTGTTGGAAAGAAGGACGTTGTCGCAACCATTGACAGCACATTATCCTATGTCACGGACACGCCTGATTTCTGGAGAAGGGAAGGGGAAGAGTTCCCAAGACACGGGGGAAGGTTCACTGGCGAGCCTGGGTATTTCAAGCATATACTCGGGGCAACTGAAGGCATACTAGCTGAAACAGGCACAACTGTGAAGGACTATGATTATTTCGTGTTCCACCAGCCCAATGCCAAGTTTCCCCTTTCAGCTGCAAAAATGCTGGGGATACCGAAGGAGAAGGTCCTGACGGGTTTACTGTTCCCCAAAATAGGCAACACGTATTCAGCAGCATCCATACTCGGATTATGCAATGTGCTTGATACAGCCATGCCCGGCTCGAGGATACTCATGACATCATTCGGTTCAGGCGCAGGCTCTGACTCCTTCACGATGACAGTCACTGACAAAATAGGGGATAGAAGAGACATGGCAGCTTCGGTGAGCCAGATGATAGAAAGTAAAGAATATATAGACTATGCCACTTATGCGAGGTACAAGGAAAAGATAAAGGGTGTTTTATGATGAGGGATGTTGCAATAGTCGGGGTTGGGATGACCAAATTCGGCGAGCACTGGAAGAAGGGACTGCGGGAGCTCATAAGCGAAGCCGGCATAAAGGCAGTAGACGATGCAGGGATATCAGGAAAGGACATCCAGCTGATAGTCGGCGGAAGCATGTCTTCAGGCATATTCGCAGGCCAGGAGCATACAGGCGCACTGTTCACGGATTATCTCGGGCTTAATCCCATACCGGCCATAAGGACCGAGGCTGCATGCGCATCATCATCTGTTGCGCTTTCAACAGGTGTCATGGCTATCCAGTCAGGAAGGTACAACTGCGTTGTCGTAGGCGGTGTTGAGAAGATGACGGATGTCTACGGAGGCCTTGCCACAACTGCGCTCGCAGGCGCAATGGACCGCGACAATGAGGCACATTTCGGCCTTACGTTCCCGGGAGTCTATGCTCTCATGGCCAAGAGGCATATGCATCAGTACGGAACGACAAGGGAGCAGATAGCGATGTCAGCTGTAAAGAACCATGAGAACGCCATGCATAATCCCAATGCCCAGTTCCACAGGAAGATAACTGTTGATGATGTTTTGAAGTCGCCGCTGGTGGCAGACCCGCTAAGGCTTCTGGACTGCTCGCCCATTGCGGACGGCGCAGCCTCACTCATACTTGTTCCTGCTGACAAGGCAAAACAGTACACGGATACTCCCATCTACATAAGGGCTTCCTCGCAGGCCTCAGACACGCTGAGCCTTTACAGGAGACCTGACATCACAACCATCGGAGCCACCATAACTGCTGCACAGAATGCATACAAGCAGGCTGGCATGACAACAAACGACATCCACTTCGCAGAGGTGCATGACTGCTTCACCATAAATGAGATAATATCAACGGAGGACCTCGGTTTCGCCAAGAAGGGCGACGGAGGCCGCCTACTCCAGAGCGGGGAGACCATGATAGGCGGAAAGATACCTGTCAATACATCCGGCGGCCTTAAGGCAAAAGGGCATCCGGTCGGAGCCACAGGAGCAGCTCAGGTAATCGAGGCAGTGGAACAGCTCAGAGGCGATGCCGGAGGCAGGCAGGTAGACGGCGCTGAGAACGGGCTCACCCACAATGTCGGCGGCTCGGGCTCAACAGTTGTTGTCCATATATTTTCAAGGAACAGGAAGTGATACAATGCCTACGGAAAAAGCAGTCGCACACCACTGGAGAAGGTTCTCAGAGAGGTACGGCCTCATAGGCTCGAGATGCACGAGCTGCAAGCATTATTTTTATCCCACGAGCATCATATGCCCGAAGTGCAGGAGGAAGGGAAAGATAGAGGAATTCAAATTCTCAGGGAAAGGAAAGATATTTTCATACACAACAATCAGGGTTGCTCCGGAGGGATTTGAAAAATACACTCCGTATGTTGTTGCTATTGTAGAGCTTGAAGAGGGAGCAATGGTTGTTTCCCAGGTGGTTGACTGCAGCCCTGATGACGTGAGCATAGGAATGCCTGTTGAGTCAACCTTCAGGAAGATCAGGGAAGAAGGGAAATCCGGTCTTATTCTTTACGGTTTCAAGTTCAGGCCGCAGAAGTGAAATCCAGTACATCCGAATGTAAAATTCTACCAACGTAGATTAAGAAAATGTAGCATGAGAGCCTGACTTTTTGGGTTTTGTTTTCACGGCATCCTCTCTGAAAGTGTGTGATTTACCAAGGATGCCCACTGGCGCTCACGTCTGATATTTTCAGCAAAATTTGTTACGGATTCGCCGGCTTCAGATGGTAGAGAATTGTGACACTCTATTTAAGATCTCTGATTTTTCTTCTTATGGCTTCTATACTTTCTGAGTCGATTTTGCCTATAACATTCTTCAGTTCCATTACAAAATCCCCGGCGGTTTCCATGTTCTCATTCAGCTCGCTCTCCTCGACCAGCCTGTCCGTGTAGTATTGCAGGTTTATTCTTTGAATTTTGGCATTCTCGAGCTCCTTTATCCTGTCGTTTGGAATCATGTCACCAAAGAATGCCCTTGCAATCTCTATGGTGCATTCGTGGATTTCGGACTTTATTCCGCACTTCATGAACAGAGCGTAGAGGATATGATAGCGCGCGTAATAAGCTGCAGAAGATGCCCAGTCCTTTATCCCCTCCCTCATATTGACCCTCATCGACATCAGCGAATCTTCCGCTTTCTTTATGTATGACTTTGAAAGGTTTTCGTTCGGTCTGGTTAACTTGACACCCCTCTTCACATTCAGGCACCATCTGATTTTATTCACAGAAATGCCTCCAGAGGATGTTCACAAAAGCGTCCTGATTGTTCAGGATTATGTGTTCTGAAGCTATTTCAAAGAGCAAAGGTTCCTTCTCCCTGAACCCCCTTTCGAGCTTGTCCTGGCTTATGATCTGGACGTGAACATTTATGTCGTACTTGAATTCGAATTTCTTGATAGCATCGAGAATCTTTCCGTTCTTCTCAATGAGAAGCAGATCTATATCGCTTTTTTTGTCTTGTTCGCCTTTTGCATAGCTTCCAAAAAGGACTATGGGAGTTTCTGAAATCGGCGGGCTTAGAAGCGAAGAGTACAATTCCTTAATCGTTGGATTTTCATTAAGCGTGTGACCAAGTCTGTATGATTCGACGTCCCTTACGTGGTCTTTTGTCCTTGGGTTCTCCTTGTTAAGATAAAAGACCTTGTTTCTTCCCGAAGTCTGGTGTTTTACGATTCCTCGCTTTTCCAAAGAATTGAGTGCCAGTAGCGCAGTCCTGTGGTTCATTGACATCTTTCTTGCTATTTCCCTAATATGGAATCCAGCCCCGTAATTTCCAAGGTAGGGAACAATTACGTCGTATTCCCTTATACTTGATAATTTTTTATCCATATGGATACTAAAGTAACCATTACTTAAATACGTTGCGTATTTGTCACATAAAAATTCCCCTTCAGAAAGCGGCTCCCTCAAGGGCAGGGTCTTGTCAATACCGATGATCACTCCCAAGCTCTTCGGCACAGTCCTCTGCATGAACATGTATAAGTAGAAAATGTTAGGTTTCATGGTATTTTCATCCTACCTTCGGAACTACTGAAATCAGCAAAAGATTTAAAAATAACCAAGCACTGCTTAAATCATGAAATTTGTTCTGGATTTCGACATAGCTGAAGATATGGAGCTTGAATACTTGGAAGATGATTACGAAGAGCCTAAATGCAAGTCTGTCCGCAGCAGATATGACGAGGATGAGGAAAAAGACAAAGAGTCATACAGGGTCAGGTTCCATCAGGACCTTTCAGGCGTGCATTTTGATGAAAATGAAAAAACAATGAAAATAGAGTACGACCTTCTTTACGAGGAAATGGACCCGCTTGTTGAGAAGAGCGAATATGTTCACGGGCTTGAGAATCTGGAAAAAATCAATGTCACTGATGACATGATGCTTCTCCGGAATGAATTCCAGAAGAACGCCATTGAGACTGTTGCAGATTCCTATCCCGTTGAGATGCTGGATGACGTGATGAGCATAGAGTATGAAGCACCCACGTTCATAAACGGCCAGAAAACCTACCAGAGGATAGTATTCGAGGCTGATGTTGACGGCGAAAGCGTTTACGAGCTTACGCAGCGAAAATTCGGGAAAGCCGGAATAGATGCATCATCCGAATATGACAGCGAATTCAACAGCGTTCTGTTTACATCCATAGACGGGCGGGCTGAAGGCGATGGCGGCAATTTCAATGAATTCTACCTTAATGGCGAGATAGGGGAGAATGCTGTTGACCTCCAGCCTGTCAGGAAAGGCGACATAATAGAGTGGAGAAACGCGGAAGAGACGGATGGCAGCTGCGGAGGTGTACCGGACTTCTACTCAATACAGAATGCCCTCCAGTACAGCCTGACTGCGCAGGCACAGGCCCAGACACTCGGCATACAGAAGCGTGCATACGGCTTATAGCCTGCCCAATGCACTGGAGAACGGGAAATCAAAATCTATCCTGTTGCTTTCCTTTTTCAATGATTCCGCCCTGTCCATGAACGATGTTATTGCACCGAGGTCAAGGTCCCTGTATATTTCCCTGAGCATGAGCCCTGCGTTTATGTCCTTTACCATGATTCTCTTCCATGCGGCCTCGTAAAGAGAAAGTTTTGATACATCATCTGTCCTCACTGCATTCGCTATTATCTCGGAAGCCTCTTTGGCTGCAAGGAAGCCGTAGGCAAGGCCTCCCCCGGACCACGGCTTTGTCTGCGATGCGGCATCGCCAACCAGTATCGTGCGGTTCTCGTATGTCTTCTTAATGCCTATTGGTACAGGCGCGGCGCTTCTTTCCGAGGCATCGGAAGGTTCCAGGCTGAAAAACTTCTCAAGTATGGGAAAGCTGAGCCTGTAACCTATGCATCCGTATTCTGTTGCGCTTCCCCTTGGTATCTTCCAGAAGAAGCCGTCCTTCACAAGGCTCTTGTCAAACCACATTTCAACTGTATCCGAGAAGTTCTCCTTTTTCTGGTGTATTATAAGCCCGTTCAGCACTTCAGGCGCATTTGCCCCTATCATCCTGGAAACAGCAGACCCCGCGCCGTCGCATCCTGCTGCAAACCTGCTTTCAAAGTCATGCTTTGGCGTCCACAACCTCACTTTTTCAGCGGTCTGGTCAGCCCTCATGACCTTCTCACCGAATCTTACATCAGCGCCGCAGTCTGATGCATGCTCCGCCAGCATCCTGTCCATAAGGTTCCTGTTCACAACATACGCGGCTGTGGCATTCTTCCTGAATTCCAGCGTGGTACCCATGAATGTTATTCTGGCGCCTTTTACCTCATGCTCGATTACAGCGCCTTTAACTTTTTTGGGTATCATTTCTATGAACCTTGGGGAAACAAGTCCTGAGCATGCTTTTCCACCAGCCTCCCCATGCTCCTCGAGAACAATAGTGTCCATCCTTCCGGCGCACAGTGAAGCCAGATATGAACCAACAGGTCCGGCACCTACAACAGCCAGGTCATGCATTAATACTAATAAAAAGCCTTGTCATTAAATATACAAAATCAAATTGTGTTGATTGGTGATTATTACGTCCAAAACCTACAGGATGAATGTTAAAGGAATGGAGTTTGACTACAGGCTTCTGATGGCAATTCCCATAGTGCTGCTTCTCATATCAGCTGCAATCCTTGTAAACAAGTACAACACAACAGGTGAATGGTTCGAGAGGAGCATAGAACTCAAGGGCGGGACACTCCTCAACATAAAGACCGGGAGCGATGTGTATGTTCCTGAGGTTGAGAGCATACTCGGCGATGAATTCGGCTCGCTCATCGTCAGAGGGCTGAGCGGCTTCGGGACGCACGGCATATCCATACAGATGGAAGACACTGCTGATTACGAAGCTGTTATAGAGAAACTCGATGCGAACGGTGTCAATGTGATAGATTTCTCCCTGGAGAACGTGGGCTCGTCACTCAGCGATGTGTTCTGGTCCCAGGCACAGACAGGCATAATAATAGCTTTCATAATGATGGGCATCATAGCGTTCCTGGTTTTCAGGATATTCGTGCCTTCTCTGGCGATAATAATGTCCGCTGCATCTGATATCATAATAACCCTTGCATTCATGCAGGTATTCGGCGTGGAATTCTCGCTTGCTTCACTTGGCGCACTCCTCATGCTCATAGGCTATTCAGTTGACACGGACATAATGCTCACGAGCAGGCTCATCAGGGAGACGGACCATGACATGAAAATGAATGACAAGCTCAGGAACGCGCTGAAAACAGGGCTCACGATGACCTTCACAAGCATAGGTGCCATGACAGCCCTTCTGGTCGTGCCCCTTCCCGAGGTGCTCATTGACATAGCATCTGTCATACTTATCGGTCTTTCAGCTGACATAATCATGACATGGCTGTTCAACTCCGTGATACTCAGGTGGTACTGCGAGTCAAGGGGGATGGGCTGATGCTCAAATACTGGAGGATTCTCCTTCTTTTGACAGTCGTCTTAGGAGCGCTGTTCTCAATAGGATTCACTGACAAGAGGAACGGCGTCGAGGTGGTTTATGTCACAAGGGAGTCACCTGCTTTTGGAGTGCTTGAGCAGGGAATGGTACTGACGAGCCTTAACGGCGTTCCGGTCAAGAATTCCGGTGAGTGGAATGCAATCATTGACGGATACACAGGAAGCGCTACAATGACAACCAGCACCGGCAAATCATATGATTTCATCTTCAATGAGACCACAGGAATTGAGGTGAAGGATGTACAGAGGCTCAACCTGGATTTCGGACTTGACATTCAGGGAGGAACAAGGATAATACTCAAGCCGAAGACCAATGCCACAATGGACATGATAGAGCAGGTCAAGGGAACGCTGCAGACAAGGATGAATATTTACGGCCTGAAGGACATGCAGTTCACCACGCTTCAGTCATCTGACGGCAACTACATACAGATAGACGCAACAGGACTGAGCTCAGATATAGTCAATGACCTCCTGACATCCGAGGGCACATTCGTCGCGAAAATATCAAAGCCTGTTGAGATAAGCAATGGCAGGGGAACAATAGACCTCGGCGAGGGCAAGTACCCGATTGAGATAACGAACAGCACAGTCACAGTCAACGGAGAGGAGATAGGTGATAACAGGACATTCATGCTTGAGGGCATACTCTTCGAATACGTGAACACAACAGGCGGCTCAGCTCTTCTCACAGGAACAGTCTATGAAGGGAAGGACATAGAGCTGATATACACAGACCCCCAGCATTCAGGCATTGTCCCTGTAGGCAGCTTCTACAGGTTCTATTTCACTGTCCTTGTCTCAAGCAACGGGGCCGAGAAGTTTGCGAAGGTCACGTCAGGAGTGCCGAGCCAGCTGGACCTTGACAGCGGTGACTACTACCTCAAGGACTGCATGATATATCTTTACCTTGACGGCAACCTCCAGTCATCACTGAGGATATCATCGACACTCGGAGGGCAGGCATATGCTACACCTCAGATAGAGGGAGGCAGGGACACAAGGGAGGATGCGACAGAGGAGAAGCTCAGGCTCCAGACAATACTGCGTTCAGGCTCGCTTCCAGTAAGCCTGGAAACATCATCCATATCAATAATCTCCCCTACACTTGGCGCTAATTTCATACAATCAGCGCTTCTCGCAGCACTGGCAGCGGGAATCGCTGTAATAACCATAATTTTCATAAGGTACAGGAGCCTCAGGGTGAGCATACCACTCGTGCTTACAGGACTCTCAGAGGCCGTGATAATACTGGGCATATCAGCATCCGGCGCGTATGATGCAGGCATATGGTCAATCGTGCTGCTCATAAACATCCTCATAATAGGCGGAGCCTGGTGGAAGCTTAAGGAATCCGATGCTTCGGCATGGCTTGGCGCGCTTCTCATACCAATGCTCGGATTAACCATGGGCTGGAACATAGACCTTCCTGCAATAGGCGGAATAATAGCAGCAATAGGAGTCGGCGTCGACCAGATGGTGGTCATAGCTGACGAGACACTCGGAGGCAGGAAGATAGCCAGAAAAATATACACGCTGAAAGACAGGATAGGCAAGGCATTCTTCATCATATTCACAGCTGCTGCCACAACGATATCCGCATTGCTTCCTCTCTTATTCGTCGCAGCCGGCGTGTTCATAAGGGGATTCGTGATAACCACAATAGTGGGAATACTGATAGGCATATCAATAAGCAGGCCGGCATACGCAAAGGTGGTTGAGCTTACTGCTGACCGTGTCAGAAAGGACGATTAGCCTATTGACCATTGCCCGTCTTTCACGCGGCTTACGTTTCCTTCAAGAACAAGACCATCTGAAATGCTTACGCTTCCTGTGAAATCATATATCTCTATCTTATCGCCTTCAGCTGTTATGTTGGTGTTTTCGCTCATGACCATGTAATCGACATCCTCCAGTACAAGTTCTGGAATCTTCATGTATTCGATTGAATAATCTTCCATCCTGAGGTCCAGCCTGAGGTCGGTATCAGCAGGCATGAGCTGCGTCCTGTTGCTGTCGAAGTTGAATATGATAGTTCCCCTGAAATTTTTTATATCAGAATCAGGCGTGGTTATGTTTACCGCATCACCGATGTTGAGACTTACGCTTCCTGAGAGAAGCTTTATGGTCACGAAGTTGGTGATTTTCTTCGGTGTGCTGAAAAGCGTTCCGAATGGGGAACTCAGCCAGTCACCTATGCTGCCAGTTGAATTCATGAATACGTCTTTAACGCCGGAGTTGCTTACCAGCGCTGAAGATGCGACTATGAGAACAGCGAATACAATTGCCAGCAATTTCCATTCAAAAAGACCTTTCATTTTAACCCCCAATAAACATTTGTGCTTTCTAATTTAAACTTATATGACTCTAAATATATAATCTAATTCATCAGGGGATATCATGTATCTTAATATGCCATTCGGACTCGGAGACGGCGGTGACATCGTGTCATGGCTTGTATGGATAATATTCTTCATGGTATTCTTCATGTTCTACCCGAGGATAATGCTCTCGCAGATAATGTGGAAGCTGGAGGCAAGCGCCAGGAAACTTGAGGAACTTTCCCTGAAATCCAAGAAGCTGCTCATAAATGAGATAAGCAGGAAGCCGACAAAGGAGCTCAAGGACGATGTCAACAGGTTCTTCGAGTTCTTCATGATAACGCCTGTAAGCCTTGATCCCGCGGGCATTGTGAAGAAGTTCGACCACCTGATAAAGAATGAAAGGGAACGGTTCAGGTACTTCACAGAGCAGGTATGCCCGAAGATGGACGATGAGAAGAAGGCAAACATACAGATGGGCTTTGCAGGCGGGATTGAGCTTTACACGCTCGCCAAGATAGTGAGGCACTACATTGAGATGATAAAAAAGACAAAGTCATACCAGATAGCCATGATAATACAGATGCAGCTTCCCATGATAGAACGCATAGCAAAGGCGCTTTTCGAGGGCACAAAGACACTTTCAAGGGGAGAGCCGATAGGCGATGCGGTCGGCCCGTGGGTCGTTGCCAGGATGATTGACGGAAAGACAACAGAGGTCGAGGAAGAAGTCGTGATGTTCAGGAAGAAGTCAGACGGGCGTAATCTTTTCATACTCAAGGCCAGAGGCCCCGGAGGCAGGATAGGATATCCCGGCAAGGCTGTTGAGAAACTGATAAAGAAGTACAAAATAGACAAGGTCGTCACAATAGACGCAGCAGCAAAGCTTGAGGGAGAGAAGACAGGGTCCATAGCAGAAGGCGTCGGCATCGCAATGGGCGGTCCCGGTGTTGAGAGAACCTATATCGAGGACGCTGTTGTCAGGGCAAACATACCAATGGACAGCATTGTTGTCAAGATGTCATCCGAGGAAGCCATAATGCCTCTCAGAAAGTCTATGATAAACGCACTTCCTAATGTCATGGACTCGCTTCAAAGAAGCATCTCGCGCTCGAAGAAGGGCGCTAACATAATAGTCGTCGGCGTTGGCAACACATCAGGCGTCGGAAACAGCAAAACAGATGCAGAGAAGACAGCCAAATGGGTAGAAAGCTACGAGAAGAAGCTTAAAGAAGCTAAGAAAAAGGCGAAGTGAAATCAATGGGAAGAACATCTTCCTCTGCGCTTTCCTGAGCATTTCTTACGGGCTGAATGTTCATTCTTGACATGGTCCTTCTGACATCATCAACCACTGCAGGCTCAACGCATATCACATCAACACCCTGCTTCACAAGCATCTCGATGTTCCAGTCTGTTATGTATTTCTGGCTGAGAGTCACCGAGCATACAGAACCTGTTTCAGCGCACCTGCCTTTCACAGACTTCACTAATTCAAGGACAGCATCATGTATGTTTTCATCAGGCTCTTTCAGTCCCATTGAAAGCTGTATGAGCGGGTCAATGTCGATGTTAACGAGAGTTGTGTCTTCATTTATTATTTGCCTGTTCTGGAATGCCATTGCAGGGGTCTTCACAGATATTCCGTGTATGCATCCCGCAGGAAGCTGATGACGCATGCTCCTGACATCCTCAACTCCCCTGACAACAGGTATCAGTATTCCGGCAGGAGTCCTGTTCTCTATGAACCGTCTTGCCAGGTCGGATGCCCACTGCATCGACTGCTCGTTATTAGGGGATAACCATAATTCACCCGGAGATGTTGCAGGGGAAGAAAGCAGATCAGTCTCTGATGGCATGTTGTAGATTATGCTGCCCTCAGCATTATGAACCCTTCCAACCATCTCGGGTCCTGTTTTTGCAAATATTCTCACATTCCTGGGAACAGATACAGCTTCACTGCCTGTCGCTGGCTCAACCAGTGGATTCTCAAATGGCATGGGAAGGGAATCTCCGGGATTATCCGTCTCTTCATACATCTCAGGGAAGCTGATATCAGGTGGCGATGGAGGCGCAAAGGGATCGGAGTCTTCCGGTTTTTCGTGTGCGGTTATCTGGCTGAAGTCATTGAACATTTCATTACTGCCTTCCGGAGGGGCTGGTTCTGGAACCGCTGCCCTTACGACCTTTCCCTGGTCAGCTATGATTTTTACAGTGTCCCCTTCCTTCAGTATATGGGTCGCATTCTGGGTTGAGGAAAGCGCCGGCATGCTCAGCTCCCTTGAAAGGATGCCGAAGTTGCACAGCCGGCTGCCTTCATCTGTTATGACAGCTGATGCATTGTTTGCCGCAATGACACTCCGTGGGTCTGAATTCTTTGATACAGCGATGTTTCCGGCCCCGAATGTTCCCATTGAGCCATCCTCGGCAAGTATGACAGATCCTGTTGCCGTGCCTCTTGAGACGAACCTTCCTGTTACGAGCACCTCTTCGTGGGGATGCTCATCATGGTTCGGGCTTATCTCATAATTGCCGTCCTTTACGTCGTTTATTGAAATCTTGTTCCTTCCTATGCACCAGTCTATAATCTTCTGGTTGTTTCCCGGTGAAATTGCTTTTGCTATCTCAAAAAGCTTCTTCATCTCCGAGTCTGAAACAACCTGGGCGTCCATCCTGCTCCCGGGTACATGACATCTCTCAGTAGCACCTGTCATTTCATTCCTTTCAAACATCCACATCTTCTTCGATATGTTCTTCTCTATAAGATTTCCATTAGCATCAAGAAGGTATTCATCAGGTGTCACTATGCCTGATGTTATTGCGCTTCCGAGTCCCCATGATGCCTCGATGAGCGTCTTGTCACCCCCGAACCCTGTCATCATTATGCCGCTTTTCTCTGACGGTGCCATTTTCTGGACAATCACAGATACGCTACTCACGTCACCTGTTTTTTCCTGGTATTTTTTCGTATGGGGAAAGAACAGCGACGCCCAGCATAGCTTCACATGCCTGATGAGGTCTTCTTCACCAGTGACATTCAGGAAACTGTCCAGAATACCCGCATAGCTTGATGAACCGGTTCTCATGGCTGCACACCTTACAGCCACGATATCATAGGTTCTTCCTGCCTTTATCATGCTCAGGGCTGCCTGTGCTGCCCTGACATCATCTGACACGGAGATGTCTGCGTAAGCGGTTGATATCTCCTTTCTCACTTCCTCGGGCATGAAAGCATTCGCAAATATTACCCTTATACTTTCCATTGTTTTCTTCATTTCATAGATGCTTCCGGCATGTGACGCAAGAATGCCTTCCAGCTTGTCCCTGAGCACGTTCCTTGTCAGGAATGTTTCGAGTGCCTCATGGTTTATGACAAAACCCGACTGCACGGGATATCCGCCTTTTTTCAGCATGCAGAGAACTGATGATTTCGTTCCCATCTCATCATTCTCTCCGACATCATCAAGCCTGGTTATGTACAAAAAAACACCCTGTAGATTATTGTTCTGACATGTTTATAATCTTTGGGAGATTCTCACAGAATGCTGTCTATTCGAATAGTATAGAACACGGAGTCGGTATCTTGGCTGATGCTATCTTAAGCGCCCTTTTGGCGACTTTCTCGCTTCCGGGTGATACACGAACCTCTATTATCTTCTGGCCGCTCTTCACCTGCGCGGCTGTTGAGGTCGGCCTTCCGAATGATAGTCGCATGCCGGTCTGGTACCTGTCAGCGCCTGCGCCTGTTGCTATCGGGTTGTCCCTGAGAACGTGATGAGGGAAAACCCTGACCTTCATGAAGTACATTCCTGACCCGAGGACTGACTCAAGCGCTTTGTTTGTTGATATCCTCGCTGATTCAAGAGCATTGTGCCTTATCTGCACAGCCTCTTTTGTGACAAGGAAAGCCTTTACGCTGTACTCGTCCTTAAGCTTGCCTGACTCGAATGACCTTATCTTCGGGTAGGGGACACCTTTCACATAGGATTTCCTGGGCTTGTGCTTCGAAACCCTTGTATTCGGCCTTTTGAGCCTTGTGTAACATTTTGCCGGTCTTAATCCCATTTCAACACCAACTTCATAGAGTTAACTATTCTTGAAAGGTTTTTAAATACTTTTACCATTATTCATTCACCGTTTATATATTTGTTACTGTTAGATGGGAAAAGTGAAAAATATGAAAGCAATCGTGCTTGCCGGCGGTTTTGCCAAAAGGCTGTTGCCGCTCACAAAGGATACGCCAAAACCCCTTCTTCCTGTAGGGGGAAAGCCCATGATAGACCACATAATGGAAAAGCTCTCTGCTGTCAGGGAGATAGACGAAATCTACGTTTCAACGAACAGTAAGTTCGAGCCGCATTTCAACAGGTGGGTATCATCATCCAGTTTCAGAAAGAACGTCAGCGTCTTTGCTGAGGAGAGCCACTGCGAAGAGAAGAAGCTCGGAGCCATAGGCGCTCTTGGTGTTATTTTCAGGGAACTTGACATAAATGACGATGTCATAGTAATCGCAGGCGACAACCTCTTCGAGTTCGATATCAATGATTTCCTCAGGTGCGCGCACGGGGAAGTGCCCAAGGTGGCGCTGTACGACATGCGGGAAAAGGATGCTGTAAGGAACAGGTACGGTGTTGTCGTTCTCAACGAGAACAACGTCATAAAGGAGTTCCATGAGAAGCCTGAAGATCCTGTGTCAACAATAATCAGCACAGGATGCTATTTCTTCCCTAAGGGCACTGCGCACAAGATACACGAATACATAGCTAACGGGGAAAACCCGGATGCCCCTGGATTTTTCATAGCATGGCTGTCCAAGCAGACCGATGTGAGCGGTTTCGTCCTAAGCGAGAACCACAGATGGTTCGACATAGGCTCCATAGAGAGCTATGAAGAGGCAAACAGGCTGTATTCAGGCAATTAGTTCCTTTCACCGTACTTCTCGAAGACACAGACGAAAAGAAGGTCTTTCCTGCCGGTATTGAACACCTTGTGGAATGAGCCGTCAGGTATTATGACAATGTCGCCTTCCTTTACAGCGAACCTTTCATCGTCAAGCTGCATCTCTCCGGAGCCTTCCTCGAAGTTGTACACCTCTTCCGATCCTTCGTGCCTGTGTCCTGATGTCTCTTTTCCGGGATGCAGCACTGTGAGTGACACGTTCATCTTATTCAGGACAGAGACATCCGTCACAGTGTATGTGTCATTCTGCCTGACAACCTTCCCGGCTTTACCGAATTCACTGATGGAGAACTTCATAAACTATTTATTTCATGCGCCGATTATAAAGGTTATGAAACTGAAGGACAGCAGCATCGTAGTCACAGGAGGCGCAGGATTCATAGGGTCCTGGATAGCCGAATATCTCCGCGCTGACAACAAAGTAAGCGCATTCGACAACCTTTCAACAGGAAAGAAGGGGAATGTGCCTGAAGGCGTGGAGCTGATAAACGGCGACATCCGGCATGAAAAGGAGCTCATCAAGGCTTTCAGGGACGCTGATGTGGTTTTTCACCAGGCAGCCAATGTGCAGATACCGCTGTCCATCGAGAATCCGTCATTCGATTCTGATGTCAACATGCGCGGGACGCTGAATGTCCTCGAGGCGTGCAGGAAGAATGACGTTAAGAGGGTCGTGTATGCCTCTTCCTCGGCACTTTACGGCAACCCGGAAAAGATTCCGACACCCGAGGACACCATACCGAATCCACTTTCCCCTTACGGTCTCAGCAAACTGACAGGCGAGTATTACATGAAGATATATTCATCCCTCTACGGGATTGAGACGGTCTCCCTGAGATACTTCAATGTTTACGGCCCGAGACAGAATCCGGACAGCCCGTATTCAGGCGTGCTGTCAGTCTTTTCGAAAAACATAAAGGAGAGCCGCGGGCTGACAGTGTTCGGCGACGGAAGGCAGCGAAGGGACTTCGTAAGCGTGAAGGACGTGGTTGAAGCGAACATACTTTCCGCGACCAAAGACAATGTTTCCGGTCTCGCATTCAATATAGGCACTGGCGTCGCCATGTCGCTGAATGACATAATAAGCACGCTTGGAAGGATAACAGGAAAAAATCTCAATGTTATATACAGGGACCGCCGCCAGGGCGATGCCAAGAAATCATGCGCGGACATCTCCTTAGCAAAGGAGAAGCTCGGATTCACGCCGAAGGTTGAGCTGGAAGAAGGACTCAGAGAGCTGCTGAAATCATAGCATTCTCATGGTCATTGAAATGTCCACAGATTTAACTGAATGCGTCAGCGCGCCGACTGAAATCCAGTCAGCTCCGACCTGAACCAGTTCCTTAAGCCGCTTCTCGTCAACGCCTCCTGAAATCTCGGTTATGGCTTTTTTCCCTATCAGCGAAACGGCATTCTTCATCTCATTCGTTTCCATGTTGTCAAGCATGATTATGTCAGCTCCGGCTTTCAGTGCTTCCTTGACCTGGTCAATATTGGTGACCTCGACTTCAACCTTCTTTCCGGCCTTCCTTGCAAGAGCAACGGCATTCGCTATTCCGGCGGCCTGTATGTGATTGTCCTTTATCAGCACCTGGTCGTACAGCCCCATCCGGTGATTGGTTCCCCCGCCGCATCTTACTGCATACTTCTCGAGCATCCTCAGCCCCGGGGTTGTCTTGCGCGTATCGAGTATCTTCGTACCGCTGCCTTTGACTGCTTCCGCCATTCTTCCTGTCTTCGTGGCTATTCCTGTCATTCTCTGGAGGAAGTTCAGCGCGGTTCTTTCGCCTGTAAGCAAGGCCCTCGCATCACCACTGACTTCAGCTATCATATCGCCGCGCACGGCTTTCTCGCCGTCTTTCTTCAGGTACCTGAATTTGATACTGCCATCAAGCTGCCTGAAAATCTCCTCAGCCACATTAAGGCCTGAAACAATACAATCTTCCTTGACAAGAATGGATGATATTGCTTTCGTACCTTTTGGTATGACAGCTTCTGTTGTTATGTCACCACTTTTAATGTCTTCTTCAAGGGCGTTCCTGACAATATCCCTTAATTCTTTTTCCATAATCAGCTACCTATCCAGCCGGCGTCACCGGCTACATGGTATTCTATACCGGCCTTCCGGAAATCTATGTCCTTCCATATGTCGGTGTTGTCGAGTATGAGCCTGCATTTCTTCAGCGCGCCTATTATTGTATTGTGGGGCGTAAACTTGTAGTGCTGGTGGTCAGCCACAATGAGTACGGCATCGAATTCGCCAAGCCCCTCGGGAAAACTGAAAGATTCAGCGCCTGTTACCTTCTTTATTTCTTCAGGTGTGTAGTAAGGGTCATTGACCTTGACGGACATGCCGAGCTCCTTTATCTTTTCAGCGATTTTTATTGTCGGTGAAAGTATGCATACCTTTATGTCGCCCTTGTATGCAAGCCCGAGAATGCCGATGTTTTTGAATCCCCTTTTCTTGAGGCTTTCCGCAACAATCGCAGGCTGCTCCCTGTCGGATTCTATGGTGCTTTTCAGTATGGTTATTTTTTCCGGATGCTTTGCGCCAAGCAGGACATACTGGCTTGAGAGTGGTATGCAGTATCCACCTATACCGAAGCTCGGGTGGTACGTGCCTATGTTCCATTTTGTCCCGACAAGCCTGAGCACCTCGGTCATGTTTATGTCAGGATAGGCGTTTGACAGCTCATTCGCGAGCGCTATCTCCATGTGCCGGTAAGCGTTCTCAATGCTCTTCACCATCTCTGCGTGCTTGTGGTCGGGCGCAGGAACGAGGTTGTTGCATACGACTGAAAGCGCTTCCCTCATCATACCGGTTGTCTGGGGTGTGGTTCCACCGAATACCCTCGGGAGGTTCTTGAGGCTCTTCTCAGGAGAGACGAACCAGTCCCTCCTCGGTGCAACGCCATACAGTATGTCCTTTCCTATCCTTATGCCGGCCTTTTTGAATATGGGCAGGACAACCTCATCACTCCTTCCCGGAGTGAGCGTTGATTCAACTATCACCAGCGGCGGATTCTCATAGCCGACATCCTTGAGCTTGGTGAGCTTGTTTATCACGTCAATAAGTATGTCATCATACGGCTCGCCGCCCATTTCCGTTGGTATGCAGACGAAGTGGATGGCAATATCCTTTTTCAGCAGCCTGGTGTAATCATCAGTGGCTTCCAGCATTTTCCTTTCCGAAAGCTCCTTTATGTCAAAGCCGAGCCAGTATTCAAGATTGTCTATCGGTATCTCGCCCTTGTTTATGAGCCTGACTTTTTCCTTGTCGACATCAAGGCCTATTGTCTTTATGCCGTTGAATGCCATGTATGCCATTGTAGTGAAGCCTATGAAACCGGAACCCCACACCGCTATTCTCTTGTCCCCGCTCAGAAGCTCTTCCTTGATTCCCATAGCATTACCTTAGAAATTGCTTGTATGCACTGTTTAAATATATATTCCCAAAAGTTTCCGTAAACATTCCTTGGGGAGGGATTTCGGAAAAGACATATAAAACATTCTTCGGAACATAATGCTATGAAAATATCCATAATAGGCTCGGGTTATGTCGGCCTTGTTACCGGAACATGCTTCGCTGAGCTCGGAAATCATGTAACACTTGTCGATGTTGTCAGAGACAAGGTCGAAAAGATAAACAGCGGCATATCCCCCATTTACGAGGACAAGCTTGACCGCATGCTAAAGAAGAACACCGGTAACGGCAGGCTGCATGCCACGACAAAACTGGAAAATGCAATACTCGGCACCAACATGACATTCATAGCTGTCGGAACTCCCTCGAAAGGCGACGGCTCGGTTGACCTTGTTTACATAAAGAAGGTTGCCGAGGACATAGGAAAGGCGCTGAAAAAGAAAGATGCTTACCATACAGTCGTAGTCAAGTCGACTGTTGTGCCCGGTACAACCGAGAATGTGATACTTCCTATACTTGAAAAGGCATCCGGAAAAAATGCAGGCCAGCATTTCGGTGTCGCCATGAATCCGGAGTTCCTCAAGGAAGGCGTCGCGGTTGACGATTTCATGAATCCCGACAGGGTTGTCATAGGAGCGATTGACGAGAAGAGCATGGAAAGGGTCTACTCCCTTTATGATGAATTCAAATGCACTGCAATGAAAACCAATCCGAGGACAGCCGAGATGATAAAGTACGCGAGCAATGCTTTCCTTGCAACAAAAATATCCTTTTCAAATGAGATAGGGAACCTGTGCAAGAAGCTGGGCATAGATTCTTACGAAGTCGCTGACGGCATGGGAATGGACAACCGCATAGAAAGGAGGTTCCTCAATTCCGGAATAGGCTATGGAGGCTCCTGCTTTCCAAAGGACGTGAAAGCCATAATATCAAAGGGAAAGAAAGAGGGACTTTCAATGGCTCTCCTTGACGCAGCTGAGCATGTCAACAGGAAGCAGCCGCTGAGACTCGTTGAGATGCTGAAGGAAAAGATGTCAATCAGGGGGAAGACAGTAGCTGTTCTGGGACTGGCTTTCAAGCCCGGAACCGATGACATAAGGGAAGCTCCTGCACTGCTGATAATACCGGAACTTGTCAGGTCCGGCGCCAAGGTGAAGGCATACGACCCCAAAGGGCAGGACAACTTCCAAAGGGAATTCCCGGGTATTGCATACTGCAGCAACGCATATGCAGCATTGGATGATGCTGATGCCTGCCTCATACTGACAGAATGGGACGAGTTCAAAAAGCTTGAAGATGAAGATTTCAAGCGGATGAAAGGAAAAATTATTATCGAAGGAAGAAAAACACTCAATAAAAACAAGGTCTCAAATTTCGAGGGGGTGTGCTGGTGATGTCTGATATAGTCGGTCTCATACCTGCCGCAGGAAGCGGGACAAGGCTTTACCCTTTCGCAAGGGCGGTTCCCAAGGAGATGTATCCAATTTTGGGAAAGGCAGTGATAGAGCACTGCGTGGAGAACCTCAAGGAAGGCGGGATAAAGAAGATATTCATGGTCGTCGGCTACCAGAAGGGAGCGCTCATGGACTACATAGGGGACGGCTCGTTCTTCGGTGTCAATACAGCATACATATACCAGATGAAAAGGAAGGGGCTCGGCCACGCCATATATCAGGGCAAGGACTGGATTGACACGACCTTCGTCACGCTGCTGGGAGACTCTTTCATAGAGCCGAAGAATGAGATAAAGAGCCTGATAGCATACCACAAAAAGAAGAAGCCGATAGCCACGCTGCTTCTTTTCGAGGTGAAAGACCCTAAGGGATACGGGCTTGCGAAGATAAGATGCGACAGCAAGGGATGCGGCACTATTGAAAAAGTGAAGGAAAAGCCTGACGCAAAGGAATCAGCAGAATTCAGGGTCAACGGAGGATATTATGCCATGTGCGGTGGCTATGTTTTCGAGCCTGAGATTTTCAAATACATCGAGAAAACCAAGCCCGGCGCAAAAGGAGAGATACAGATAACAGACGCGATACAGCTGGCGCTTGATAGCGGCGAAAAGGTCGCAGGCGTCCTTCTGAAGGGCAAGTACCTCGACATAGGCAAATGGAAGACCATACTGGACACAGAGAAGGAACTGCTCAAGTTCCTTGACATGGACCTTCACATAAACGAGCGCGAGAATCTGATGGAACGAATAAGGGAACACGATTCCAATGAATGATTTCATATAAGTTTCTTTATTATTTTTCTTGCAAATGTCAGTTTGAATCCGAATTTTTTCTCAATCACGTTAATCATCTCTATGTCATCACCCCTCAATCCTTTGAACAGAAGTAGGAAAATAAGATAAAGTGCGAAAAATACCAGTGACAGCAATGCCAGTACAAAGATGCCTGCTCCTATGAAAAATGACGTATAGGCGGCATATATGACAGCCAATGCCGCAATTCCTGCGAAAAGAGATTTAATCATGTCAAAAGAGAATGGATTGAGTTTTGTGAGCCTGTAGGAAACGAATATGATCATAGCGGATGTTATTATGTAGGTCATTGCTGTGGAAAATGCCGCTCCCTCCATTCCATAAGGAGGCACGAGAATATAATTCAGAGCCACATTAATCAGAGAACCGACTAAAACAATGTAAAAAACATAACGCGTTTTCTCTGTCATGTGTATGATACTCACAGCCGGAACAGTTTTTTTCGCCATGAAACCTATGCTCAGAATCGACAGTGCCATGTAACCGCTGGTATATTCAGAACCAAATATTATATTCAATATGTTGTCAGAGAAAAGAAGAAGCAAGAGGAACAATGGGAAGTTTGCATAGAATGTCCACCTTGTCACGGTCTTGTAGATGTCACTGACTTTTTTCATATTTCCCTTGACATAAAGACCTGTTATTATAGGCAGGAAAAGCGAGGCCAGTGCATTGGGTATTATGAACAGCAACTGCGATGTGGGAAGAGCAGCATTGTATATACCGACATCAACAGTGTTCCTGAAGAAGCCAAGCATAAGCGTGTCCGTCCACAGGAATATGAAAGCCAGTGACGTTGTAATAGTGAGGGGAAGAGAAAAACGGATAAGCCTGCTGTATATGCATTTGCTTTTCTTTGTACTCCCCATTTTGCGGTATATTTTCTTCAGGAAATAGACTGCAATGAAGACTGATACAACAGCCGACATCAACCAGGCCAGTGCTATTCCCATGACCCCGAGACTCATGAATCCAAACAAAAGAAGAAATGCGACCTTTAGCGTGTTGTTTGCCAGGCTTTCTGAGAGCATCTGATATTCAATTTTTTCAAATCCTATGAAACTCGAGACAAGGACAGATAGTATTGCACTGAAAGGCACTGACAGCGCCAGTATCTGTATGACGATAACGAGTTCCGGCTCATTAAATACATTGATTGCAATAAAATCAGCGGCGATGAACATTACAGCTGCCATTAACATCGACAAAGGCAGAACTATGTTTATCGCTGTTCTCGTGACACTCCTGGCACCTGAATGATTTTTCTTTGAAATATACTCAGCTATGTACCTCGTGATTCCCGACTGTATTCCCATCACACCTACCATGGCAAAAAAACCAAGAACAGCAAGGCCCAGAGAGAAAATACCGTAATCTCCCGGTCCGTAGAAACGTGCAAGCAGTATTCTGAAGACATAAGTCATTAGCTTTGAGAATATCATGCCGAATAATACTACACCGGCTCCCTTCATTATCATTTTGAGTGATACTGATAAATCTTCATCCGACATTCTTAAGATTTAAGACTCCCTTATAAATACTTTCTTCCAAATCGGACCCAAGAATTCAACTAGAAATCGAATTTTTTAAGTTCCTTCACGACTGTTTCTATTTCCTCTTCTTTGAGATACTGATGCATAGGAAGAGCAACAATCTTTGTCACTATATCCTCTGCTACAGGATATGTGCCACTTCTGATGCCGAAGCTTCTGTAGGCCGGCTGGAGATGAATCGGAACAGGATAGTAAATTCCCGGTTGTATACCCGATGACTTAAGCCATTCCACGATTTCGCCCCTTTTTCCGGAA
>CAZXIU010000002.1:0-41958 GCA_964640865.1 uncultured archaeon
CGACCGTACTCCCCAGGCGGCCCACTTAACGCTTTCGCTACGGCACTGGCAACCCACGTGAGATTGCCAATGTCTAGTGGGCATCGTTTACAGCCAGGACTACGGGGGTATCTAATCCCCTTTGCTCCCCTGGCTTTCGTCCCTCACCGTCGGATCCGTTCTGGTCTGGCGCCTTCGCCATTCACCTGGTATGAGCCATCAGTATGAGTTTCTCCTTTTTCTCAGGATGCAAAATGTTTACATTTTTCTGGAAAAAAGAGAAATTTTTCCTCCCCGTTATCCAAAAACGTAGGGAAGTCATGTTTCTTTTGTCTGATGGACGTACATATACGCGATCATTTCTAATACCTGAAGTTTCTATTTTTAGGTCATTTAGTAGTGACATTATTTGCTCAAGGAACACTTCAAGTTCATTGGATAAAGAACTGTCTTTTGACAATTTGAAACATATTTGTTTACAATCGTCAGCTCTGAATCCACCGTCGTCATCAAATAGTGCTCCGAGGAAGGCACTTTTAATTTTATCATTACCTTCCATAATCCAATTTGGGACTTCCGTTTTCTGAAGCACATTTGAACCAACTGGTGCACCCTGATTTTCAAGGTATTTACCAACGTTGTTTGAAAACTGGTATCTTGGAGTTCCACCAATTGATGTGCCGACACTGAATTTAACATCACCAAGTAGAGTGTATATACATTTTCTTACATTTTCTTGTAAGAGACGATTTGAGTTGGTATATATGAAGTAACGTTTTGTGTATAGACCCATCACCTAGTGCGTGTCCCAATAATCGAGCAATAATGACTTTATTCGCCATATATTGTACGTAGTAAGCCTAATAAAAATGAATGGCTCATACCAACAGGTGGTCCCCAAGGGATTACAGGATTTTACCCCTACCCCTTGAGTACCCCAGACCTCTCCCGGTCCCAAGTCCAACAGTTTCCCTAGCAAGCCCCACAGTTAGCTGCGGGATTTCACTAAAGACTTTCTGGACCGGCTACGAACGCTTTAAGCCCAATAAACGTGGTTATCACTCGTGGCGCGGGTATTACCGCGGCGGCTGGCACCCGTCTTACCCACCACTTATTCTTGGAGCTGTTTACACTCCACAAAAGCATCCCCTATGTAAGAGAATGCACTCCAGATCCCTTCCTCACACTTGCGTGCATTGGGAAAGTTTCGCGCCTGCTGCGCCCCGTAGGGCCTGGATTCTTGTCTCAGAATCCATCTCCGAGCTTCCTCTCTCAAGGCTCGTACGGATTATCGGCTTGCCAGGACGTTACCCTAACAACAACCTAATCCGGTGCAGTCCAATCCTCAAGCGCAAAAGCTTTAGAAAAGAAAACATTCCAGTACTTCTTATCTATCAGGTATTAGCCTCAGTTTCCCGAGATTATCCCTGACTTGAGGGCATATTAACTACATGTTACTGAGCTTTCTGCCCTAATGTCCAAAGATGAACATCAAGACTTGCATGGCTTAGTCGAATCCGGATAGCAATAACCTCCGGCAGGATCAACCGGAATTGGAATTTGACGTTTTTCTCTCTTATAAAATATTTAAAACCACACAAGGACATATTTCGAACTCGAAAGTTACTTCCAAGCTCACACGTAGTTCATTGTTCAGTCGCCTGAACTCGCATCTATCTATTAACAGGTCTTATTTATAAAGGTTATTATCAGTTCTGGTTTTTAGAAAATTATGCAACATCCTCTGGTATAATTGATTTGGTTGACATTCCGGTTTCCCCAACAGGCTTAAAATTAACTGACATTTTCACCTTTGATATGAAATCGTATTTTTCAATTTGTTCAGGGTAGACGTTATTGTCTCCCTCTATTATCATATAAGGTATGATTTTCCTTCCGCTTTTCTCGTTGCCTAGTTCTCTTATTTTCAGGCCGAATTCTTTTCCCATACTCTCCAAGTCCACAGTTTTACCTGTCTTTATATATGCCTTGAAGAACTCCCTTGATGGTATCTCTTCAATCTCGTGCACTAGGTCTATACCTTTATAATCCCCTATTTTGTGTGCAATATGCCCGTTTGGAGATTCAAGCATCATGAATGCGCCATAAACATCCACTCCTACCTCATTCAGCGTAAGACCGAACTCGTTCATCATCTCACCATATCTTTCCTGAATTCCGTTTATGTATGCTTTGATTAGTGCCATAATGTTCTCCAAGCCCTCAATATAGTGTTCAACCTTTATAAATGCAGCCTCAGTGAATGTTTAAAAACAACATCTTCAAAGAATAACTACCATGGCTGTCGTAGTGTAGTGGTTAGCATAAGAGCCTGTGGTGACCAATGGTGTCAGAAAGCGTGTTTACCATTGTTCGTGGAAAGCTCTTGGCCCGGGTTCAAATCCCGGCGACGGCCCTATTTCTTTCTGTCTCGCATATTCACATACTCTATGAATATATCAGGGACGGGGTATTTCCTGAACCTTTTCAGAAGATTCATTCCATACATTAACCGCGAAATTACCTCAGCTGTAAGCTCGGCATCGTCCAGTGCATTGTGCGCATTAGTCCTCGGAGGTATGCCTGACATATACAATGCTGCGTCGAGGCTCCAGGGAAGTCCTGCGAGAAGAGGGGAAATTTCATGAAGCTCAATGCTTTTTGCCTTGAATGGATACTTCATGCCAATTCTCCTGAAGTTCTCCTGAAGGAATCCTGTATCGAACCAGATATTGTCTCCGGCAATGGTCTTGTCCTTTATGGGCTTCATCCATTTCATAAAATACATAAGCAATTCCTTTGACGTTGGTTTTTCAGGGTCGTTTATCTCCTCACGGCTGAACCCGTTTATTTTCAGGGCTATGTTGCTGACAGAAGCGCCCTCGTCCGCCCTGCATTCGCCGTAGAATGTGTTCTTCTGATTACTGAAATCGAGCGCGCCTATGCTGAGAAGGCTGTTTTTTTCAGGCTCCATTCCAGTTGTCTCGATGTCGACTACTATCATATTTTTACTTTTCCGCGAGCGCTTCTCGATGTCATCGTTTTTCCGCGAGCGCTTTTTCTAAAAGGGCTCTATGCGGGGGGCAGGATTCGAACCTGCGAAAGCACTGAGCTACAGGATAACCCATTGGGGCGCCATCATCTTGGAATCAGCACTTAAGAACCCAATCTTAAGTCCTGCCCCTTTGGCCAGACTCGGGTACCCCCGCGTGATTCAGTATTAGATGCACTTGATTTAAAAGCTCATTTATCGAGGAATTTGTCAACTTTCTTCTTTGCTGATTCACGTTTTTTCTGATGCTCCGTGAGGAAGGTTTCCATTTTACCTATGAGAATTTGTTTGAGTTCGCCTGTAAGCAGAGCACCTGATTTGTAATCTTCCCGGATTTTTTCGATTTTCCTGTCATCTGGTTCGAACTGCGTGAACAGATACTGGAATGAAACATCTATATCAGGATTCCCGCCGTGTTTCCGGTGCTCTTCAACTGTTTCACGTCCTCCGGAGAATGCATATTTGTTTATTTTATTTTTTGCCTCTTTCGGGCTGTCTGTCAATGATATATATGAATAGGGGTCAGAGCTTGACATCTTTCCTCCCTTTAGTCCCTTTATGAAACGATGATATGTTGCTCCGGGAAGCGTGAAACCGAGTTCTTTCTGGAAACGCGCTGCAATGTCGCGGGAAAGCCTTATGTGCGGATCCTGATCTATGCCAACGGGCACGACCACATTCTTCGTCCCGCCAAATTCTTTTAGCTGGGGATGGAGGATATCGGAAACCTGAAGCATCACAGACATAATCTTGCCGGGCGAAAGTTCGCCGTATATTGCATGAAGCTCGTTCATCGTCACTTTCTTTGCAGCCATGCTTGCCAGTTTGTAGTAAGGACTGGCTTTGTCTTTAGAGCGGTTGCTCTGGAAGTAGAAATCACAATTCTTTGGTTCAAGACCTAGTGCAATATAATTGAGAAGATATTCTTCTATTGCTGTTTCTCTTAGCTTCTCCATGTCCGCAAGCCTCATGTTGTAGGCCTCCACATCTGCTACGCAAAGGAACACTTTTGCGCCGAGTTCTTTCTGATGGTATATAATCTGGTCTGCCAGTATCTTGTGACCGAGATGGAACTTACCGCTGGGCATGAGTCCTGTCATCATTGCATAATTTTTTGCAGCAAGAACCCTGTCAAAATCCCTGTGACCAAAGATCACACCCCTTCTCATGAGCAGGTGGGGATTCTTTATTTTCTTCAGTACACTTGTAAAAGGTGAGATGCCGAAATCCTTGGCTGTTTTTGCATAGTCCTTTACATCATCCGAGCCCCATGGATTGATTTCTTTTTTCATCAACTTGTCACCTCAAAATTCTTCACTTTTTCGAGAAGCTTCTTTGCTTTTGCATTCTTTTCAAAATGCTTTCGGACAGGTTCCACAAGCTGGTTTATGTGGTCTGAGACAGCATTCTTGAGGTCCATCGGATGGAGCTTGCCGCTTTTGTAAATGCCCACAAGATCGCTGTACGATTCTATGCTCAGGTTTCCGCCAAACTTTTCAGGTCGTTTCACTTCCAGTGTTTTGAATTTCTCGAATATGATGTGTTTGCAGTATTCCATTACTGGATTTTCTTCCACTATTTTTTCAGGGCAGTAGGCTTTTGATATTTTTCTGTTTATTTCTTTTTCGCTATCATCCATGAATATTGCTGTGTCCGGCTTGCTTTTTGACATCTTCATCTCTATTGCTCTTTCTGTTGCATCCTTGGATATTGTTGCATGTTTTCCGAGCCCCATGAGCATGTGATGGCTGACAACAACAGGCTTCCAGAAACCGAGTTTCGGACCTATTTCCCTTGCCAGCATGTTGACCTTCCGCTGGTCCATCCCCAGTTGCGTGATGTCGCATTTCAGCTCGAATATGTCAGCAGCCTGCATGCAAGGATAGAGTATCTGCGACGCCGAAAGGGTTTCACTTTCCTTTCGGCCCATTATCTGGGCGCATCTCAGCACCCTTTTTACTGTACTGTTCCTCGCTACTTCCATTACAGTTTTCCAGTACGTTTCATTCCCGAGAAGGTCGCTTGAGCGCACGAATTCTATTTTTTCTATGTCCATGCCTGCGGATTTCCAGACCTCGAGCATGTAATCGCCTGCGATGTGAATCTTATCGAGGTCCCCCCCAAGCTTGTTGTTCGCCCATCCGTGCCAGTCAGCAACGAGCATCTTGAACTTCACGCCTGCCTTTATCATCTTGTTTACATTAATTGCCCTGAGGATGCCCTGCGCTATGTGTATCCGTCCGGAGGGCTCGAAACCGTCATAAGCAACAGGCCTGGTTTTTGACTGAAGAAGTTCCCTGAGGTCATCCTCGGTTATGATTTCCTCACCGACCGACCTTATCATATCCATCCTGCTTTCGATGTCCATTGAATCACAAACTTAAACCTTCCTATATTAGTAAATGTATGGGCACCGGACATAAATCATTAACCTTTGAAGTTAATTTTCTCACACCTAATTATCCAATTTAAATTGTCCAAAACAAGGAGTACTCATGAAAAATATTAATGATTACGGAATAGAAGCCGGCATGAAGGCATCTGAACTTGTAGACCAGATGGCATCAGCAGGCTTCCAGGCATCGGAGATAGGCGATGCCGTGAGGCTGATAAAGCAGATGAAAAAAGACAAGGCGACTGTATTTCTGAGTTTCACAGCCAACATGGTCGCCTCCGGTCTCCGGGGGATTATAACAAAGCTTGTGAAGGAGCGCTATGTTGATGTCATAATAACCACAGGCGGTTCAATAGACCATGACATAATAAGGTCAGGAAAAACATACCTGAGTGGCGATTTCAATCTCAATGACGAGGACCTTCACAGGAGGGACATAAACCGCCTCGGCAATATACTCATACCGAGCGACCGTTACATTTTTCTGGAGAAGTTCATACAGCCGCTTTTCTCTGAGCTGAAGTCGCGCAAGCGTTCATGGACGCCGAGCGAGTTCATACACGAGGCCGGCAAGAGGATTAAGGACGAAGGCTCATTCCTCCACTGGGCATCAAAGAACAACATTCCGGTTTTCTGTCCAGGCATAACAGACTCAGCCATAGGTTTGCAGCTTTACTTCTTCAAGCAGGACAACAAGGACTTCGAGATAGACGTGAGCGGCGACATGAAGCTTGCGGACATAGTCATAAATTCCGAGAAGACCGGCGGCATAATACTAGGCGGCGGGATAGCCAAGCATCATACAATCGGCGTCAACATACTGAAGGAAGGACTCGATTACGCAGTATATGTCACTACGTCTTCAGCATGGGACGGAAGCCTTTCCGGAGCAACTCCCAATGAGGCGAAATCATGGAGCAAGGTGAAGGAAAAGGGAGGCACAGTGACTGTATACGGCGATGCTTCTGTCATTGTTCCTCTTATATTCGCTAAGGTGTTCGGATGAAGATATACATCAATTCGGGTGAAGGCGAGGGTCCTACAAGAAAGGCTGCCTTCGACAATGCCCTGTGGAAAATAGGGATAGCCAACTACAACATAGTTCCGCTTAGTTCTATAATACCGGAGGGCTCTGAGATTTTAGAGGAAAAGATTGACTGGAATGACAGGGAGCATGGTCACAGGCTCTACGTTGTCATGGCAGAGTCCTATGCAGAGAGCCCTGGTGAGAAGGCAGCAGCAGGAATCGGTTGGATATGGGAGGAGCGCGAAAATGGAAAAGGCATATTCGTTGAAATAGGCGGTAAAAGCAGGGAAGAAGTATCGGAAGATATCAAAAAATCGCTGTTGTCAATGGCATCTTACAGGCCCGAGAAGTACGGAGACCCAAATATCAGGATTTCTGAAACCGAATGCAGGTCAGATGTCGCATGCGCTCTTGTTGTCGCTGTCTACAAGTCCGAGGGATGGGAATGAAAATACTCGAGAACACTTCCCTCTTCTTTATAGTCGCTATCGTTCTCGGGCTTCTGGTACCGCAGCTTTCCGGTCTGACTTCAGGATACATACTGCTTTTTTTTATAATAGCCACGACATTCTCACTTTCACACATAACCTTCTCAAGGAGTGATGTGAGGACAGGATTCAGTTCTTCGCTCAAGGCAGTTGCGCTCAGCTACGGCCTGCTCTCGGTTTTCATAATAGCCATGGCATACATTTTCGTTCCGGGAACCGATTACTTTGCAGGATTTGTCATATTGGCGTCAGCACCGCCTGCTGTTGCTGTGATAGCCTTCACATACCTTCTCAGGGGTGATGAAAAGAGGACACTCGGCGGGGAGGTGCTGAATTATGTGCTTGCACTGGCTTTCGCTCCTCTTATAACATTCATTTTTCTTGGTTCTGCGGTCAGCGTCTTAGAGATAATGAAGGTGCTTTTCCTGATAATAATAGTTCCTCTTGGGCTTTCAAGACTCGCCAACAGATACTACAAATCCGGGATTGGCATACAGAAGCTTCTGGTGAACATATGCTTCGCGCTGATAAATTACAGCATAGTCGGGCTCAACAGCGCTGCAATACTGGCTGACCCCGTATCCCTTGGGCCTGTGCTAGCTGTCAACTTCCTCACGGTTTTTGTGCCGGGTACTGCTGTTTTTGTGCTTATGAGAAAATTATGTGATGATAAGGGAAAATGCATAAGCTATGCGCTTTTCGCTGCATTCAAGAACGGCGGCATGAGCGCGACACTTGCGCTTCTTCTGATTTCCCCCACAGCGAGTCTTCCCGGAGCGCTCCACGGACCTTTTACTATAGGATTCTTCATGTTCCTTGAGTACATGACAAGGAGATAGCATGATATTGACACTGCTTTTTGTATTCCTTGCGGGCATGTCCACAAGGCTGTCGGACATGGTTGCTGACGGTGAACTCAGAGCCAGGAAATTTTATGGTTATGCACTCGGTATATCATACGGAACCCTTACGGCATTAGTAGTGGCACTGAATCCCATACTGGGAGATGTCGCAATCGCAGTCATACTCTCTGTGCTTCTGACTGGAAAAATAGACAATCGCATACATTACCTCGGTATAGGGGCATTCGCTGCTTTCATAGCTTTATCCGGCATAAATCCCATAGGAAATGTTCCCATACTTCTGGCCTTCATAGCAGCCGGGGTTATTGACGAGATAGGCAATGACTACTCTGACAGGAGGAAGAAGAATGATGTCATAGGTATATTCTTCCAGAAGAGAATGGTTATGGAACTCACGTCCTTCCTTGTGACACTTGTCACAGGAGAGATTGTATTCTTCATTTCGCTGATAATATTCGAGATTGGCTACAGTTACATATTCATGACACCTCCAGGTAAAAAACTATTAAGACTGACGAAACAATGATGTTTATGGAGTTAAAGTTTCTCGGTGGATGCCAGGAAGTCGGAAAATCATCGATTTTTGTGAACACAGGAAAAGAAAAATTCGTAATGGACCACGGCATAGAGGTGCAGGAAGGGCACAGCCCGATTCAGCCACCCATGGATCTCAGCGGTGTTTTCATAACGCATGCGCATCTTGACCATTCAGGGTTTGTTCCAGGGCTTTACAGCAGAGGATACAGGGGAAGGACGTTCGCCACGCCTGCGACCTTTGACATCTCACATATGCTTCTTGAGGACTCACTAAAGGTTCAGAAAAAGAGAGGAATGACACAGGGCTTCACAAGCCAGGACATACGGACCATGGGGAGAAACGAAAAAATAATGGCTTTCAATGACCCCCAGGAAATTGGTTCCAGCACAGTGGAACTGCTGTCAGCAGGTCATATTCCCGGTGCGTCAATGGTGAAGATTGAAAGCCGCGCAGGAAGCATTCTGTACACAGGTGATGTGAAATTCATATCAACTGACTTCATGTTTGGCGCAGATTCGGATGTTGGACATGTACAGACACTCATTTCAGAATCCACATATTCATACAAGAATCATCCGGACAGGGATGAACTGAAGAAGAAGCTGCTTGAGATTATAGAGGACACATGCCACAATGGCGGAATAACGATTCTTCCTGCATTCGCTGTCGGAAGGACGCAGGAGATACTCATGATGCTGAAGGACATACAGTTCCCGATATATGTCGACGGCATGGGCATACGCGCAACCCACAGGATGCTCTCGCATCCAAAATCATTCCGCAATCCCGGCATGCTTCGGGAAGCCATAGAAAGGGCCCACTGCATAAGGAAGCAGCCTGAGAGAAAGGAGGCTGTCAGCGGTCCTGCTGTCATAATAACAACAGCAGGTATGCTCCAGGGAGGCCCTGTCAGTTTCTACATAAGCCAGCTCGCTAAAAGAAAGGACTGCTCAATGGTGCTGACAGGATATCAGGTCGAAGGAACAGCAGGACGTACACTCATGGATACAGGCATATATGATAACGGGGAGATGACAGCAAATCCGGAATTTCCGATACATTTCCTGGACTTCAGCGCTCACACAGACAGGGATCATCTGATTGAATTCTATAAGAAAGTTAACCCGGAAAAGCTCGTGCTTGTCCATGGAGACAGGACACCTGAATTCGCTGAAGAGCTCAGGGGAATGGGATTCGACGCAATTGCCCCCAAGAACGGCGACTCCCTCAAAACGTGATTCTTTAAAACGTGAATCTGTATAATTTTATGAGCAAAAACTTCGTTGAGGTCGACGGTTCCATAATGGAGGGAGGGGGGTCCATATTGAGGCTCACATCAGCGCTTTCTGTGCTTACGCAGAAGTCTGTGCGCATATTCAACATACGCTCCGGAAGGCCGCAGCCGGGGCTGAGAACGCAGCATCTGAGGGGACTTGAAGCCACTGCAGAGATGTCAGGCGGAAGACTCGAAGGAGCCAGAATCGGTTCCACGGAAGTGTTCTTCTATCCTGGAAATGATAAGAAGGATGAAATCACAGTGCCCATAGAGACTGCAGGGTCAACCGGGCTTGTTCTTCAGTCACTGCTTTTGTCATCCCTGCGCTTGAAGAAGAAACTCACAATAAACATAGACGGCGGAGCGACATTCGGAAAGTATGCCCCACCGCTTCAGTACATACAGTTTGTGCTGCTTCCTATACTCAGAAAAATGGGATATCATTCTGAAATCAACATCATCCGTCACGGATTTTTCCCAAATGGCGGAGCTGTTGCCAAGGTGATTGTCCAGCCGCCTGAAGAGCTGAAGCCGATAAATCTCACTGAACAGGGGAAAATAGAGGCAATTGACGTTATCTCCGTAGCGTCAATGAGGCTCAAAAAGCCGAGGGTTTCCGAGCGTCAGTACAGGGAGGTCGAGCTAATGTTAAAGAAGAGGGGATACGAGCTCAACATAAAGAAGCAGTATTCGGAAAGCGCATGTCATGGTTCGGGTGTCGTCCTTGTAGGAAGAAGCGACACCGGATGCATAATAGGTGCTGACGGGCTCGGGGAAGCGGGGAAGTCAGCTGAAGAGGTTGCGGCTGAGGCTGTCAATTCATTCAACAGAACCGTAGATTCAGGAGCATGCGTTGATGAATACATGAGCGACCAGCTATTGCCATATATGGCACTGGCTAAAGGGAAGTCGTCCATAAAGGCACCTATGCTGTCAAGTCACGCACAGACCAACATTCACATTTTGGAGCAGTTCCTTCCCGTGAAGTTCAATGTTTCGGAAAAGGGAAACTGCATTCTGATAGAGACTATCTGATTAAGCGCATGGGAACACCGCCCACAGTCCTTCCGGGTTTGACGGACTTGTTTACAAGGGAGTATGCCGCAACTGTTGCATTATCCCCGATTTCAACACCGGGAAGCACAACTGTCATTGTTCCTATTGTGACATTTTTGCCTATCTTTATGTTTCCCTTCTTCCAGCCGCCTGCTGTGAATTCGTGAGTCAGTACAGCTGTCTTGTTGCCCACAACGCTGTTGTCGCCTATCTCTATCATCTCAGGGAAGAATATATCGAAGTTCGAACCGAAGAGGCTGACATTTCTCCCTATCTTCATTCCGGTTTTCCTGTAGATGCGATTCTTCCATTCAGTATCCGGAAGGATCTTGCATAATGTCATCAGCAGGAAGTTTCTGAGTACAATCCTCCTGCTCCGTATCTCTTTCCATTTCTTCAGCGACTTGTCGTCTCTGCTGTAACCGAAGGCTTCCGTCATCCTCTTTTTCATACTGACGTCCATAAAATCACACTGTCATTACTTCCATTATATTCAGGTCATCGAGGCCGAAGACAAGTATGCTGCCCTTGCCGGGGTTCACTGATATTGTCTCTCCTATTATATCCTTCCAGCTTCCTGACATTCGCGGGGATTCATGTATATGTCCATGGAGCGTCAGATACGGCTGTTTCTTCTCTATGAATTCCCTCACAGCTCTGCTTCCCACATGGTCACCGCTGAAAATGATATCAAGATTTGTTCCAATTGGAGGAGCATGCATGGAGTATATTGTTTTCTTTGGATTGCTCTTCCCTGACAGACTTTCAAGATCGTCCTCTATTGAGCTTTCGGATTTTTCCCAGTCCTTGATGAGTATCGGAGCCTCGTTGACGAATGAATAGCCGGCTATGTATTTTCCTCCCAGCGGATAAACCTTCTGGTTTATAATTCTGAATGCGCCGTTTTTCTCCCCTTCTTCAAGTGTCTTCATGTTCATTTTCAGGTCATCGTTTCCCATCATTAGGAAGACATCCTTAGGGGTCTTCTTCTGGAAATCATTAAGGCGCGGAATCAGGTACGACTTTATGAAATCCTTCTGGTAGCCCGCTATGTCTCCTATCACCGAAAGGAACGGACCTATATCCCCGCCTATGACAAGCGCTTTCACGTTCTTTCCTGCAGCGACCTCAAGAACCTTCTCATACTGGTATATCTCCCCGTGAAGGTCAGTCGCAAAAACAATAACCTTTTCCATTCCTACTCCTTCTCGCCAAACCAGTCAGGAAATAATATGACTGCTGCGGAGAGAGCCACTGAAAAGACTATGGGTGGAATAAGCTTCTCATTACCGCCTATTCCCCATGACATCATCCAGACAAGCGAAGCTATTATTACAGCCACGATTATCAGCCCTGATACATTCATGTTATCCATTAAACCACCTTTATGGACTGGGTGGGAATTTCAGACTGGAAGCAGATTGCATCTGCTTCATGCGCCTTTTGAACCCACGGCCTCCCGATTGCCAACCGAGCGATCTACCACTGATCTACCAGCCCGCTATGACCTTTCTTTATTTAACTAATTTAATAATTTAACCTTATGGACTGGGGGACGCTTATTGCTGCTTTCCTTGAATGGTCTAATGGATTGATAGGTGCGTTCGGCTATGTGGGCGTCTTCGTAGTCAGCATGCTATCCTCAGCATCCATATTCCTCCCCCTTCCTGGATTCCTTTTCATAATAGCTGCGGCCCCATTTCTTAATCCTCTTCTCGTCGGAATAATCGCAGGAGCGGGCTCTGCAATTGGTGAGATGACAGGTTATGCCATCGGCAAGGGAAGCCACAAAGCACTGAAGAGAAAAGACGTGAAATGGCTAAAACGTGGGGAGAAATGGTTTCAGGAAAAGCGCGGCTTCTTTTTCATAGTTATTTTCGCTGCAACACCCCTTCCGGATGACGTGACAGGAATACTCGGTGGCATGTTCAGGTATGACTGGAAGAAATTTCTCTTGGCATCGTTCATAGGGAAGACACTCCTGAATCTGGTACTGGCTCTTTCAGGATTCTATGGCGTGAATTTCGTGGTGCCTATTCTCACAGGCACCTGATTTAAATGCTCAAAAACCAATATATAATATGGGGACATCTCAAATGGAACCCTGCCCGTGTCAAGATCCGCTTCTGAAACCCAGATATCCCGTTGCCAATGAATATGGATGGGTTGATTCTAATGCAGTTCCAAACTGCTGCATGTCTTGCGTGAGTGACGAGGGCAACTGGAATTGCGATTTCTATAGGAATCATATCTCCAATCTCATCGATGACCTCAAGCAGGAGGTCAGAGACAAGAAGAATGAAAACGTCAAAGTATCACCGGTAAAGGTATACATGATACCGGAGAGGTACAGGAACGAGATACTGAATGGGATACCAGAAGAGTACATGGAAGATATAATTTCTCTGACAGGGTGAGTGGGCCGAGCAGGATTTGAACCTGCGATATCCGCCTTACTTACACCTGCCGTCGGCATGCTGCTCAACGAAAGGATGCTGTAAGGGCGGCGTCATAACCACTAGACCACCGGCCCGCGTAAAATTTCTTTGTTCCAGAAAATATAAAAGTATACGATTTTCCGGGAGCGCTTTTGTATGTCTCAGACAGAAAAGGGTTCTTTTCCGGGAGCGCTTTTTCCAAGAGAATTCTATGCGACCGCCGGGATTTGAACCCGGGTCGCTGGCTTTTTTCAAGCTTTTCAACTTTTGCCTGAGCTTTTCCGAAAAGCTTATGGGAAGCCAGAGTCCTGCCAGACTAGACTACGGTCGCAGGCCAGAAAGCGCTGAGAGAGGGAATTTCAGAATCCTTTTGCGATTTTCCCGTAAACGCTTCTCGTTCGTGCGCCAGCGTACTTTCCGCTTTTGCTTCTCGTTCGTGCGCCAGCGTACTTTCCGCGAACGCTTTTGTGCGTTTACTGCGCAAAAGGGTTCATTTGAACCCTCGCGAGGCGAACCTCACACGGTTAGCAACCGTGCGCCTTTAACCTAACTCGGCCATCTCAGCAATTCTTTTACTATTCTGGTTTTATCCTTTAAAACCTTAAACCTCCGTTCGATTTTTAAATCCGGTTAATAAGTTTTAAAAACATCTAATCGCAATAAGAATTGAACATACCCCAGGAGGTAACTATGGCAATACAGGTTTCGAGTATATCAGATACATATGCAAAGGATGTTTTCACAGACAGAGGGTTTTTCTGCGGAAAAGTTGAGGACGTTGAGTGTGACCTTAAGAGGTTCAAGATAAGGTCGCTTGTAATAAGGGCTATCAAGGGTTCATACCTTAGCAGGATGCTCGGCGACAAGAAGGGTGTAGTCATCCCGTTCCCAATGGTTCACGCAGTCGGCGACATAATACTGATAAAGCACATCGCACCACCCACAGCAGCAGAAGACGCAACACCACTCCCTGAAGCCCCAGAAATGGGGGACTGAATTTTTATTAGTCCTGCGCTTGCGGGACTGCAAATCTTATTTGTTAATAATTTAATCAGTGAAAGACAAATCTCTATCATTGTGATTGATTATGCGTACTGTAAAGTTTGATGATGTCCTGAAGGATTGTTCTATCAGGAAGAGCGTTGTCAGTGACATGAGAGCCGGAAAGATATTTGTTTATCCCACGGACACAATCTACGGCATCGGATGCAATGCCGGGAATGCGCAGTCTGTAAGCAGGGTGAGAGAGGCGAAGGGACGGGATTCAGGAACTCCATTCTCTGTGATAACACCTTCAAAGGAATGGATAAAAAAGCATACAGGCGTTTCGGATGTCAATATGAAGCTCATAACAAGCATGCTTCCCGGACCTTACACCATGATAGTGCCTTCTGTTCATTCATCACCAAAGCCGGTTGTATCCGGTGAAAAATCAATAGGTATCAGAATGCCGAGGCATCCATTCTCAGACCTGGTGAGCGAAGCCGGGGTGCCGTTTGTAACAACATCTGTAAATGCTTCAGGAGAAATGCCAATAACAGATGTAACAGACATTCCGGAAGAAATGAAGCCTTTCATAGACTGGATTATAGACGCTGGCAAAATCAGTGGCAGTGCTTCACGTATATTCGATATGCGCAGCAATGATATAAAAGTCGTAAAGAGGCGCTGAATTCACCTGTCGAGATTTCCGGCAAACTTCTCAAGCATGATAACAGAGACGAAGCCCGTAGCACCTGAAATGATTACCAGCAATGGCGTGAATTCGTTGCTTATCACATTCTCGTACGGCATTCTGAGCGCCCCGAGCATCAGGCCGAGGAGGAATGACATTGTGACCGGCTTGTGGTTCTTGAGGAGGTGACTCAAAACCCTGGACATTGAAAGCAGTCCCGTCACAGCACCTGCTATGAAGACAGCTATAATTGTTATCTCAATTCCGTGGAGCGCCCCGAGCATGTATTCATACTGTCCGAGGAAGAAAAGTATGAATGCGCCTGAAATGCCAGGAAGCAGCATCGCGCATATGGCTATAATGCCTGAGAAGAATACAACAGGAAGCGAATGCGTGGATTGGACTGTCCCGAGACCGACAAAGAGCATCGCAAAGATGAACCCTGCGGCTCCGGCGGTTATGTTCCTTGCGGAAATCTTCCCCACATACCTGTAAACAAACCCTGCTGACGCAAGTATGAGTCCGAAGAAGAATGCGTACGTGTTTGATGGCTGGGTATCCATGAAGAATTCTATCACTCCTGACAGAAGGAGGAATGATGTTATTATTCCCGCGAAGAGTGTTATCAGGAATCTCAATTCCATTTTCATGAAGCTGGCTTTCGCCTTTTTCATGTCACCTTTCAGAATATGCTTAAGAAAAGCGGGACTGAGACTTCCAAGGGCGAATATGAACCTTTCGTATATACCTGTTATGAGAGCTATTGTGCCGCCTGACACTCCGGGGATTATGTCTGCCATGCCCATGAAGAGCCCCCGGAGGAAGATGAGTAAGCGCTCTTTCATAATGTTACTATTGAAGGGTTCTATTAAAACATTTAAAAGTACACCAGCAATTATAGTTGTCAAAGGCGATAAACATGAAAGCTAAGGTACTTAATTTCAGGCAGGGAAGACGCACCCAGAGAACCAACCAGCTTCTGCTCTCCGTGGAGGATGTCGACAGCAGGGGCGCTGCTTCTAAGCTTGTAGGCAGGAAAATCGTATGGAAGACGAAGTCCGGCAAGGAAATCGCAGGCAAGATTGCAGGCGCACACGGCAACAACGGCGTTGTCAGGGCAAGGTTTTCCAGAGGAGTTTCCGGTGAAGTTCTGGGAAAGGAACTAGAACTGAAGGAATAAGTCCGCAGGTTCACCCTTTTTAAAACTTTTTATAGCATACTATAGATGGCCGGACGGTATCCTTCAACGTCATTCGGTACGCATACCCAGACTGAATTGTGCAACAACTATTTCGATGTTATGGAAAACGGAAGCGACTGGCGCGATGTTGAAACAGCTTACAGGAATTTTATGAGCAATAACCATGCCGAGAGAGGCGTGGGAATACTGACGAATGACCATATGATTTCGGATGTTGAGAAGAGCCACATGATTTACAAAGCTGAGACACTGAACAAATTCCAGAGCGCGCACGGCGTCTCGACTGTTCTTTACGACAACTGGGAAACTGAAGAACATGCTTACAAAGAACTCATGGACTTCCTGAAATTTAATTCCACAGACTTTGAGATAAGTCTAGCTGAAAAAAATCACAGACGATACGAGAGGAACAGGAAGTGGCATCTAATCAAGAAAGGCCTGTCCCTCATAGGGCATGGATTCTGAAACGTTTTTCTTTTCACTGCCTTAAGATGTGTTATGGTTAGAATAACAGAGGGAAAGGCTGTAATTGAGATACATGAGCAGCCTGTGACCCGAAAGGCAGAGGCATTCTACAATCCTGAAATGGAATACCAGCGCGATATAACGATGTCAGCCCTGAGGATTTTTGGCAGGGGAAAGGACATGTATGTATGCGACCCTCTCGCAGGAACCGGCATAAGGAGCCTGAGGATGGCAGCAGAGGTTCCTGGCGTGAAGAGCATACTTGTGAATGACATGAGCGAAAGCGCATTCGCTGTACTGAAGAAGAACATAGGCAATGCATGCATAGAAGGCACGGAGATAAATGTCAGCAACAGGCACGCACGAGACATTTTCAGTGAAAATACCAAGGCTTTTGATTTCATAGATATAGACCCATTCGGGTCTCCGATAGGATTTCTCGAAGGGTCAGCATCGTCACTGAAAAACAGGGCGCTGTTCGCGGCAACAGCAACCGATACGGGCGCTCTATGCGGAGCATTCCCGAAAACATGCCTGAACCGATACAGCATAAAGTCATTCAAAACAGACTTCTTCAAGGAGGTCGGCATAAGGACGCTGATTACTGCAGTAATGAGAGAGATGGCTGATGAAGGCATATCATTCGAGCCAATGTATTCGCATGCGAATCACTACTTCAGGGTCATAGGCATTACAAGACGCGACTCTAAAAGAGTGGCAGCCCAGCAGAAGCTCGTAAAGGATGTTTCCTTTTGCAGCATATGCCTCTTCAGATTTGCGGGGTCTGCTGGCAAATGTCCTGAATGCGGGAGCAATTTGAATGTCATCGGACCGTTATGGACAGGAAAAATACTTGACAGAGATTTCTGCAGAAGAATGCTGAATGATCTGGAGTCAAAAGGTTACAAAAAGACAAAAGAGCTTTCAATGGCTTTGGAGGATGGCGATTCACCTTTCTTCTATGACCTTCACAAGCTTTACAAGCTTACGAAGAAGACTCCACGGAAGATTCGCGATGTCATAGGGTGCCTTGAGGAAAATGGTTTCAAAGCGACCAGAACTTATCTCTCGGGGACAGGTATCAGGACAGACGCTCCCTATGGGAAGATTATCAACTGCCTATGACTCTTCACCAGTCTCTTCGCGCCTTTCCTTCATGCCTTCATCCGCAAGCATCTCTAGCGACGCCTCAGCTGTGGTCACAGTCTTCATTCCGTACTTTTCCTTGCACCAGTTCATGAAATTGTTTATGTAGTCCCTGCACATATGCACGTAACTCTCGCGCATCTTGGCGTAGAACATGTAGTTGTAGAAAATCCAAATGTACTTGGTGAACCAGTTAACATTTCCGAATGAGTTCTTTATCTCACCGTATAGCTCGAGGCTGAAATCGCCGTCCTTCTTTCCCTTGGAAACATAACCGAGTGCACGGAGGGTGATGAACATGTTCGTGAACCTGCTGAATTCCTTTTTCACCACCCATTCGTTATAGAACCTTATGGGATCGCCTGTGTAATCCCATAACAGTTTCTTTTCCATGCATCTGGTGCTGGAGACATCAAATATGAACCTCAGGTTCTTTCTGAGGTTCGAAAGGAATCCCACAGGGTCAGGCCCTGAGTAGCTTATCCATGTCATTCTTCGCGGTACAAGGCATTCGTCTGTTATTACAAGCTTACCCATACTGCTCCCTCAGGTCCTTGAAGTAATCAATAAGCTGCTGCTGCATCATTGAAAGCAGATTCCTTCCTTCAAGAATGTATTCCCTTCGCCTGTTGTGATAGAACATCCTGTGCCAGAATACCCTGATCATCTCATAGAATATAGTCCTCTGCCAAAGCGTGTCCTGCGGGTACTCGGTCCTGAGAAGAGGCCTTATTGTTATGCTAGCTTTTCCTGCCTTCTCGGTGCCCTCCCCTTTGACATCTATCCTTATGAAGAAGTAAGTGAACTTGTCGAGATTCCTGTGAAGGAAGAACCGCACATTGAATTTCTCTTTCTCGCCCTTGCCCCAGTCGAATATTTCCTCATGGAGGTCGGATTCAGTTGCATTGAAGACAGACTTCACAAGCTCCCTTGTCTTCGGGTACAGCTTCATCGGATTCGGGCCTACATAGCTGTGTATGGAACGCGGTGAGCCTTTTGCTGTTCCCTTCGGAGGGAAAATCTCCTCCTCAACGAGCATTTTCATTCTTGCTAATATCGGCATAGTGCATCACATACCCTATTTTTATTAATTCGTGAATAGATTATTAAATATATGTTCGGATTATGGGGTCTTGCTTTCGGAATTATTCTTCTTGCTTTCGGAGTTTTCGCTATATTCTTCTTCCCGAGTTCTCAGACGCATCAGGAGGAATCCCTTGCAGTAGGAGGCATTGTCATGGGTGTGATTGCCATTGTGATAGGCGCAATGCTCGTGTTCTGGTAGTTAAAACATTTTATTAATTTATCCTATAATAGTTCTTTATGGCTGGAGACAAGGAAATCGATGTAAAGACATTGGACAGGACCAACGAGCCTGATGTGCTGATATTTGACTGGCTGTGGAAATGGAAAGATGAAAACAAAGGAATTCTCAACGGCGGAGAAGCCATGTGCAACTGGCCTCCTGACCAGACAGTGATGATGAATGCCACAACACCCCTTGGTCACGGCAATCTCATTTATGCCATACTCACGTACACCATGCCGAAGTTTCATTATTCTTTTTACAAACTCTCGGAGAGCCTTACTGTGTCGCCTTCATATCCGGAGATGTACGGAAGGATAATATCCAAGAAACGGGAAATCGAGGGGCACATAAAATCAGGAATGGCGTCAGCTGCGCAGGCTGTTGCCGATTATGACCTTCTTAAGCACGACGAAAGGAAGTATCGTGAGGTACTGGACTACTTCAAGGAAGGAAACAAGGACGAGCATGTGCTCAGGTCGCTCTTCATAGACAGGGTGGATGCACATACAGGTGAGGGCTATTCGATGATTTCAATGACAAAGAGGTGGCCTACCATAATCACAGACTTCATAAGGCTTTCAATTGTTCCCAAGGACGAACGGGCTGACACCAAGAAAATAAGAAAGCAGCTAGAGATTTCAGAGGCAGAGGCAACTGTGCTGAAGACCAAGGACAGGATATTCAATGAATGGAAAACAATCTTCTTCCCTGACATAAAGGACAGGTATGCAAGGATAAAGAACCTTCTTGAGGCAAGGAAGAAGTCCATAGACGAGTACCGGGAATGGCTGAAGCCGTATGTGGCCAACCTCAAGATGATGAGGGAAGGAACTGAAATCAATCCTTCCCAGGTTCTCACGAAAGCAATAACCCCTTGGCACAAGCCCAATGCCATGTACGAGGTAAGGCTTCTCATGTGGAAGATGTTCACAGCAGAGGAGGTAGGCAAGCCCGGTTTCGTTGAGGGCGAGATAGAACCGTATGATGATTTTGTCAGGAGACTGACACCAAAAATAGAGAAGCATTACGAAATCCGCATAGTGAAGTCAAGGAAGGACGCCAAAAAGATAATTGATAAGGAGAACCTCGTGGAAGACGACGTGATAGTGGTCGACGAGATGCTCGCCAAGTGGTACAAGGGCGAGGACAGGCATAATTACGAGGGCGACCCTCCTATATCAAAAGACAGGTACTACTACTGCATGTACGACATAGAGATAATCAGCCCGATATTCAAGATGGAGGCAGGCAAAGAGGAAGTGGATGACTGGAACTGCATGATAACACCATTTCTTGTCAGCCAGAACATTGTGCTTCTCGCGCTCCTTGAGATAGAAGCGAAAGAACGCTGGATGAAGAAGTACGTAAAGGAGCTGATAGGGGTCAGGGAAATCGAGGACAAGATAAGAAAGGAAGTCGAGAAGAGATACGGGCTTGATGATTCAGAAGAGAAGAAGAGCATATTTGCATTCTACAAGAACATGAAAGCGAGGAACAAGGCTTTTGGCGACCGGTTCGATGACTGGGTTCTCTATAACAAGCCTAAGATGAGGCATGTGCTCAAGTACTTCATGAGGATAGGGCCATACGAGACTGTTACGAATGAAAGGCTTTCGAAGATGTACGGAAGGTATATGGGAGGAGGTTACACAGACCCTCTCATAAAGTTCGTCAAGGCTCAGTTTGGCAAATTGTCAGGCGTTCAGCCTCCATAGGTGTTTCTATGCCGTTTAAGGTTGGTGTAACAACAGGACTCTATTATATCGCCCATGATGTCAGCCTTGCGAGTACCGTGAAGAAAATCGGTTATACCCTTACAAGGGGAGCAAGTGTTGTCGAGATATCAGGCGACACACCCCACGAGATAACCGAGACAGAAGGCACTGAGATAAGGAACGTCAAGAAGAACCAGGGGCTTGAAACGCTTTTTCACGGCAGCCTCACAGTGCCGATGTGCATGCCTGAGCGTACGGACTGGAGGGATGCACAGGACCACATGGAGAAGTCCATGCGTTCGGCTGTCAACGGAGGATGTCACTACGTTCTTTTCCACGCATGCCTTCATTTCTGGGTCGAACTGCTCACATACACAGGTACCAAGCTCACGATTACCATGTGCGACCATGACGGGCGTTTCATTTCCGAGATACTCTACGAGAATGCTCGCCTGAGGAAATGGTTCGTCAAGAACATGCGAAACCTCGGTGACATTCAGTATCACAGCATGATATTGAGCGAGGATGAAATTTATGATGCCCAGTACAAAGCCCACGGAAGAATGAGGGCATGGCAGGATGACGAGACCAAGAAGAGGGTTGAAAATCTCTACAAAGAACTGGGAATGAAAGACATAGAGGGGAAAAGCAACCTTACACCTGATGAGGCCAGGAGGTACAACAAGTACAGAATAGAAGCAGAAGCCATACGTCAGGAGGTCGGCTCTGAATCCGGTGCCAAGGAAGCCAGACTCGTGAGAGAATATGTTGACAAGGAGGTCGAGAAGAAGCTTTCCAGAGATACTTATGAAACAAGAAAATGGCGGATAGACACATACGGAAGGCTTGTGGACGCGTACAAGGTCATGGCTCATTACCTTTTCTTCACAAAGGACCCGCAGTGGTTGGCTATGACAGATGTCTATTCAGGCCTCATGAAGAGATACAAGATGGATTATAATGATGATGAATGGCTTATGAAGTCATGGGACATGGCGGAAAAGAACAATGATACAGAGTTCAAGCAGTTCTTCTATGCAGTTGTTGGCGCCAAGTTCCTCGAGGGGCATCTGAAGAAGCTCGAGAGCTGGAAAAACAATGAATTTATCGAGAAAGAGCTAAAGGGCAAGCCAGACCTTCAGGAGATTGCCCGCAACCTTCAGGTGACAATAGAGATACCCGACGCCAGAGACCCAAAATATGCCGGGCGCTACATGCTCTCGCATCCGAAGCAGATATATTCAGCTGTGAAGACAACAAGGGAGCAGATAAAGAAAAGCAACATATGGATGACCATAGACAACGAGCACCTTGCAACGCAGGGCTACGATCCATGGGTAGAGGGAAAGATGATGGCCGAGAAATATCCGGACTACGGAAGCATGGTGCAGTCAGTGCACGCCACTTATCCGACGCCGCTGCATTCCCACTATCCCATAGAGCTCGGGCAGGTTGAAGTCTATGAGCTTTTGTGGTACCTGAGGACAGCTGGCATGGGAAAAAAGAACAATGTCTTCCTGATATTCGAGCGAGGCGGGGGGGATGACCCGTTCAGGCAGTCCGTGGATGCGCTGAAGCTTATGGCCAAGTTCCTCGATCAGGACGTGAAACCAGAGGACCTTCCAATAGAATTCTTCGGTCTCGAGAAGACAGCTTTCGATAAGAAGCGGCAGTCGCAGATAATGATGGACCACAGGTTCGATGTGCTCAAGGACCTGTTTGAGATGCCGGAAGAGGAATGGGGACTGCTTTCAACTTCAGCAGTGAAGAAGGGCAAGAGGGACATCTTCAAGAAGGAAGATCTTAGGTGATTTTTAATAAATGAGGGGTAATTATAGGAATGGCTGTAAAAAAGGTTGATTCTGAACCGAAGACTGAAGTATCAATGGATGAATCTGATTTCGTTGAAATGGACTTCAAGAAGAAGGAGTCCAAGAAGCCTGACGAGATAGAGGAAGTCAACGACAAGAAGGAACGGATAGACATACTCAAAAGGTTCACAAAGGAAGTTCTGAAGAGGCACGGCGCGCTCATAAGGTCTGTTGTCCTTTTCGGTTCAACTGCAAGGGAAGAATGGGAAGGCAAGTCAGACATAGATGTTTTCGTTATAATTGATGACACAAGGCAGAAGATAACGCCGATGACCAAGGATAAGCTTGACAGGGATCTGGTGGAGATTTCCAAGAGCATACATTCGCAGCTTTCAGTGCAGCAGCCGTACCTGCTGACAGAGTTCTGGAACATGGTAAGGCTCGGCCATCCGATAGTTTTCAATTTCATCAGGGAGGGCGTTCCGATATACGACAAGGACACATTCCTTCCGATAAAGCGCCTGCTTCAGATGGGAGAGATAAAACCCAGCAAGGAGGCTGTCGAGAAGTACATAGAAAGGGCACCCAAGAGGATAAAGCGGGTGGAGAACGCCAAGATGTACATGGTCGTTGAGGACTGCTACTATGCGATGATGGAATCCGCGCAGGCTGTGCTCATGTTTCTAGGCGAGACGCCGCCAAGACCTTCGGATGCAGCAGATGCACTGAGAAGGTCAACTGTGAAGATAAAGCTTCTTGAACCCAAGTTCGCTGACTGGATGGAGGAAATGGTAGCCACAAGAAAAGACGTGGAGCACAGGAAGAAACAGTCCATGTCAGGTGAGGAGCTCGACCGCTGGATAAAGAAGACAAAGCAGTTTGTGAAGAGGATGCAGCAGCTCATTGTGAGAATAGAGATAATGAAGAGGGAGAACATAATAGAGAAGTCCTATGACATAATGAAAGAGACCACGATAACCCTCCTCAAGGCCACGAAGCAGATGCCTAAGAAAGGCAACCCTGAAATAGAAAAGCTTTTCGAGACGAAGCTCGTGAAAACAGGGCTGATTTCAGACAGCTATCTCACGGCATTCAAGGAACTCAGGAAGCTGAAGGATTCCTCTGCTGATGGCAAATCCCTTGAGATGCCGAAGCAGCACATTCTGCTGCAGAGGGAATACGTCAGAAAGTTCATACGCGAGGTCGGGAAGATACTCAAGGAAAAGAAGTACACAGAGTGATTACCTGACCCTGTAGCTCTTTACCTCAAAACCATTCCCGCCTATTGAGTAAATGTTTGATTTCTTCTCTATTTTTGTGGACCGCATCTTTTCGACTTTGAGCAGGTTCTTGACCTCTCCTGCGGCTTCCACGGATTTCAGTATGATTACCCCGTCTGTGAGGAATTCAGATATGGTGTCACGGCTCAGCCAGACACTCTCCTTAGGCAGCTCTGATATAAGTATCGATGTGCAGCCTATTTCCTTGGACTTCATTATGAACCTGCCGAGTGAGTCTCTGGTCATAACAGCAATGGAAGATAGCGAATCCAGGACAATCCTGTCAAACTTCTTGTTAACAAAGGCCTCCTCAAATTCTGATGATTTGAACTCGATGAACTCCAGTGTCTCCATACCCCATCCGAATTCAGCAGCCTGGTCCAGTATGTCCTTCGGGGACTGTGAATAAGTGATATAAGCGCATTTCTCTCCTTTGTCGAGTCCTTCCTTGAGGAATCTCAGGCTGAAAATTGTTTTTCCTGTTCCGGGAGAGCCTGAGAGCAGGATGGAGAAATTCTTCGGGAAACCGCCTTCTATCAGAGCATCAAAACCCGGAACACCTGTGGCGACCCTTTCCATAACAAATATTTGTCAGGCCGCTATAAAAATCATTCAGACTTCTTCCTGAACTCGGATATTATCTTCTCCGCGACCTCTTCCGGTTTCATGCTTGTCGTATCCAGAACAAGGTCGAAACACCCCTTGTCGTGAATATCGACGTCATAGTATTTTCTGTATCTCTTGATATCGCTTTCAAGACGCCTTCTTATGGCTTCTGCTGTCTCCTTTTCATCAGCGTATCGGCTTTCATTCCTCTTGCTGTTGCTCCTGACATCCTCATAAATCCTCTTCGCACCTACTTCAAATTTTACATCAAGAAAAACCTTGAATGAATGCGGGATGAGAAAGAAACTCGTTCTTCCCTCTATTATGAAGTTGTCCTCCTTTTTCCCCAGCTCTTTCTGGAAATCATCGACCTCTTTGTCTGTCCATGGTTCATTCTCGCCTATTTCATTCAATTGGTCGAGGTTCATACCCCTTTTCCGGGCAATCTCCCGCCTCATTCCTCCCACGTAATACCGTTTCATGCTGAGTTTTCTGGAAATAATCTTCGCAACAGTACTCTTTCCTGCACCGGGCATGCCTGAAATGCTTATTATCATCTTACCATATCCCCAAGCTGGTCCAGAATATCGACAATCTTCTTTTCCCTTTCGGGCTCTTCGAAGATTATCGTACCGGTTATACCATAAGATAATGCGGTTCTTATTAAATGCTCCAGCTTGAGGTCTGATCCTATGAAAGACATATGTCCTAGCTCCCCGGACGGTCCGTACTTTATGCCCGAGAAGAAGAAGTAAGCATCACGCATCCATGCCTGGCCGATGCCCCTGTTGAGCTGGTCAACCACGCTTCTGAAGTTGTCCTGTGTTTTCAGGTATCCGGCACCTCTGGCATGTATATGCGCCCAGTTTATCACAGGCTCCGTGTTTGTGGTCCTTTTGCATATCTCTATTACATCTTCAATACTTCCGAGTTCTCCTACCCTTCCTGTGTTCTCTATGCCTATCTTCGCTTTCACCCTGAGCTCATTGACAATCTCATTTATCTTGTAAACAACGAGCTTAAGTGCCTGCTGCTGGGGCATTCTCGAATAGAAATTGGGATGTATTGCGAATGTCCTGCAGTCCATGACAGATGATATTGTCGAGAAGAGCCTGAGCTTGTTTTCAGGCATGTCCCCGAAATCTGTCTGCCTGAGAGAGAGCTCTATGCCGAATTTCTTTGCTATGTTCTTCAGTCTCAGGAGGTCGCCATAGTATTCCTTGTACAGTTCAGTCGTGTCCTGTATGTTCGCGAAAAGCTCCGGGGGGAGGACAAGCGCCCTGAATCCGACCTTGTACAGTTCTCTCAATGCTTCAAGAGCCTGGTCTATTGTCTTTACAACAGGGATAGTGGAAACACCATATGTCACCCCTATTTTCATTCCAAGCCTGTCCTGCATTTTCAGGGCTTTTTTTCGTGTTAGCATAATATTATATTAACGGAACCAAAATATTAGAGAATCCCTTAACCTCGTTATTTTAAAGAAAATGGCACCTAAGCTGCTTGTGCAAGAACCTGCGGACGTAACAAAGAGCCGATATAACCGGAAGCTTCCTGTTTGTATCTCCTCATGTTGTCTCTGAAACTTGTGATATTCGAATTTCCATAGTCCTTTCTGTACTTCTTCTGTTCTGTAATGTATGAGTTCGTTCCAGATTCTATATCAGCGTTCGCCTCTATTATATCCCTCGCATCCTCTCTTTCACTTGTCAGTTTCCTTATTGTGCCGCTGTAGTCCTGGTTGCTGTGGAACGTCTCGTGGTCAACTGTCTTCTGCAATTGCTCTTCGTTCATTCCTATGTAGTTTCCTGTAGCCAGTGACTTATCTATCACAAGCCTGCTTGTTTCCGGATTGTATGTGCCGTTCACTCCCATGAGCTTTTTCACGCCATTCTTTGTCTTTACATACCAGCCCGGAAGGTCCTCAACTGCTATCTTCAGCTTTCCCCAGTGGAAAGGTATTGCTCCTTCCTTGTACCTGAAATAGTCCGTGAACTTGTCTATTGCGCGGCTTACGTATTTTCCGACGAGCGATTTTGAGTTTCCAAGATATGTCGGCTCCGGGAGGTCGTCTTTCCCTATGAGACTATTTGACATTGAATCCGGAATCACATTGTATTTATTCCCAAGTTCTTTCAGTACAGACTTGTATGAATTCTCGTCTATATTCACCTCTAAGGCTCTCTTTGCAGGGCTTTCAACGAATTCAGGGCCTGCGTAAAGCTCTCTTTGCAGTCTTTCTAAAGGTGAATCTGCCATAATATCACTCGTTTATTAATGGTAACAAAACTTTAAAAGGAGAAAAAACGATTAACCGGCGACTCTCTTCTGTTTCTTGGCGAATATCACGAGTTCGCCGAGCTTTTCCATCATCTTTGGCTCTGCTGCGATTATATCAGAAGCGGTGACTATTCCAAGAAGCTTTTTCCCCTCAACTATAGGAAGCTTCTTTATTCTCTTCTCTGTCATTATCAGCGCGCCTTCCTCAATGCTCTTTTCAGGGGTTGTGTGAACAACATCGCTTACCATTATGTCACTGACCTTGGTTTCATGCGGGTTCTTACCCTTGCTTACAACCTTCCTTATTATGTCATCCTCTGTGATTATGCCTGTAAGCTTTCCGTTGTCAACGACAACAAGATAGCCGATGTTCTCCTCTGTCATCCTTGCTGCAGCCTCTGTAACGCTTATACCGGCTTCGGTCTTCTCGATTTCCTTTTGCATTATTTCACCAAGCTGCATATTATTCACCTGCCTTCTTCTCCCATCTTGGTACGAAAATCCTGTATTTGTCTTTGTCCTCAAGTTCCAGAAGTACTCGTCTGACTATGAGTTTCTCAGGATTGGGAAGTAGTGGAACCCTTTTCTTTATGCTGTCGAATGACTCGAATGCAGCCTTCTTGCGCTCTTCTATTATCCCCCATAAGTGCCTCTTGCCTACACCGGGAAGCAGTTCAAGCTGATGAAGCCTTGTTGTCACAGGTCCTGACTTGTTGAAGAAATTGAGGAATGTCTCTGGATTCCTGGTTACTATCTTTTCCACAATTTCTGTGACTTCGTCCCTTGCGACTGATGTCAGGTCTTTGTAGTTTATCCTTTTTCTGATGTATCTGACATCACTCCTCTTTCCATCTCCTATGTATATCCGGTCTTCGGTCTTGAAACTGGCATCCTCTCTTGTTATGACTTCCAGCAGGGAGAAATATCTCTCTCCTATCACCTGGGCTACTGGCTCTGATCTCTGCATACCGGAGTGCCCCTTTGCGAGGTAGTCCAGCACTAGTGCCCATTCATCCTTTTTTATAGGTTTGACTGTCATTTTTCTCACTTCCTATCATTACAATGAATCCATATTTTATATTAATTTAGTCGCTTGGTCCCAGAAAAATTTATAACTGCACTCTACAATTAAAGATATGGCAACAAAAGCTAGCACAGTAAAGTCTCTCAAACCGGGGCATTACGTCATAATAGAGGACGAACCATGCAAGGTTCTGAGCATTTCCCTATCAAAGCCGGGAAAGCACGGGTCAACGAAGGCACGTGTCGATGCCGTTGGCATATTCGACAACAAGAAAAGGAATTTGCTCAAACCGGCAGACTCAGCTGTTCAGGTCCCGATAATCGAAAAGAAGAAAGCTCAGGTAATATCGGTTTCAGGTGCGTATGTCCAGCTCATGGACATGGAGGAATACAACACATTCGACGCATCAATACCTGAAGAGATGAAAGGAAAGCTTGAGTCAGGACAGGAGATAAACTACTGGAAAATCGGTGAAAAGGTTCTTGTGAAGGAGTCCTGAAAAAGAGGGATTTCCCATATACTGATATGGAGTAATATTGAACTAATCCATCTGTTGGATTTTTAAGCTTTTTATGACAAACGAATATTCATGAAAAATCTTTGGTACGACGAAGAGGACGAAGAGGCTGACGAAGACTCGGATGAAGACAGCGAAGATGTAGAAGAAGACGATTGGTAAAAGTTCTCGCTTCTCCGGTCAACACTTTTTAATAGGTTTATTTTGCTGTAATTCAAGAAAATCAGGAATTCACTGTGAATTCCACATGTTATTGAACATGTGCTCAAGCGCTCCTGCTGAGACATGCTTTGAAGCTGCCCAGAAAGCGACATCCTGCGTGTGGTGCACTTCTGCTGTGTCTGTCAGTGCCATCATGAAGTGTTCCCCGTCTACTGTGAATATCCTTCCCATTGAAGCCGGAAGAGGCTTGACCTCAGCGATTGACGAGAGTATCTTGGCTGTCTTTGTTTCCGCATTCGGAGTAAGAATCCTTATCTTTGCACCAGATTTCCTTGCATTCTTCAGTGAGTTGTGATGCTTGTCATGGATTTCGGCGAGGCCTTCGTCAGTTGTGATTATGTTTATGCTGCTTTTGGCGCCCTTGAAAAGTGATTTCATCTGCTGGTTTATTGAGAAGCTGCCTTTCAGTGTTCCTGCGAGGTCAGAAGCCTGAATCATTGAAAATCCCTTGTTGTATATTTCCTCAAGCTCTGTCATCACGCTGGACCCGGTCATCTTTTCCATCCTGTCTATTGTGTCCGTATGCTTTCGGTGGAGGTTGTCCTTTGCTCTTTCAATCGCATCCTTCGGTGCAAGTGAAACATACTTTATGGGCTTGGATGACTGTGCAACCACGAATCCCTTGTCAGCAAGTGACTCAAGAACATCATAAGAACGGGACCTCGGAACCTTTGCAATCTCAGAAACCTCACCGGCTGTTGCAACACCCTTGGCTATGAGTGCCACATAAATCTTTCTCTCGTAAAGATTAAGGCCGATGTTCTTCAGTGCATCGAGTATTTCCTGCGATCCCAACATATTATCTCCATTTGTTACTGCTTACTAATTAACATTTATATTTTTAAATGTTTTTCCGAACACAGTCGTCACGAAACAACTGCGCTGATTATGAAATATACTAGTAAGTTATTTAAAGATATTGTCACTTTCAAGTAGTCTAAAAATACAACTATACTTCTTTATAGCTTTTACAGAAATAATTAACAGGTGAAAAATATTTCCATGTTCCAGCCGCCAAGAGGTACAAGAGACTTCCTTCCGGATGATATGGTCAGGAGAAGGGAGGTTTTCGGAAAGATAATGGATGTCTTCAGGAGATACGGCTATGGCGAGGTGTGGACCCCTGCATTCGAGGACTTCGAGCTTCTGTCAAAGAAATCAGGACCTGAGATTGAGGAAGAGATATATTCATTCAAGGACAAGTCCGGCAGGAAGTTGGGACTGAGATTCGACCCCACAGTTCCCATATGCAGGATAGTCGCATCAAATCCCTCGCTCCAGAAGCCTGCAAGGTTCTGCTACATAACAAACATGTGGCGCTATGACAGGCCCGGCGCCGGCCGCTGGAGGGAGTTCTGGCAGTCAGGCGTTGAGCTCATAGGCCCAATGACACCGGAAGCTGATGCAGAGATGCTTGCGCTTGTCAGCGATTCACTGAAAGCCATAGGCGCGAAAGGATTCTACTTCAGGATAAGCTCAAGGAAGATAGTGGATGCATTCGTCAGGGAGGCGGGAATACAGGAGAAGAGCACAGCTGATGTATTCAGGGCCATAGACAAGCTTGACAAGATAGGCGAAAGGGGTGTCATGGCTGAAATGAAATCACGCGGAATAAAGCCTTCGCAGGCTGACGCTTTCATGGATTTGGTAAAAAGCGGGAAGTCCGGCGGACCTGAGCTCGGTGAACTGAAATCCATACAGGCTGCAGCCAAGAGGATGGGCGTGCCGAATGTCGAGATAGACCTGAGCATCGTGCGCGGCATTGATTATTATACAGGATTTGTTTTCGAGACAATGGTTAAGGGATTTGAGAAACTGGGCTCTGTTGCTTCAGGCGGGCGCTACGACAAGCTCATTGGAATATACAGCGGGAACGATGTGCCTGCAACAGGATACGGCATGGGCATAGACCGCCTGCTTGAGATAATACCTGAGAAGGAAGCAGAGCCGCCTGTCACAGTGTTTGTCGTTCCTGTGAAGGATGAAGTCAATAAGCATGCTACTGCCATAACACAGGCACTAAGGGGCAGCGGAGTCAGTACCGAGACAGAGATGATGGGGAGGAACATACGAAAGCAGCTCGAATACGCATCGAAAAAAGGCATACCTTTCGCAGTCATAGTGGGGCCGAGCGAGGTCAGCGCAAAGAAGTACACACTCAGGGACATGAAGACAGGAAAGGAGAGTAAACTTTCCTTAGAATCTATAGTCAAGAAACTGAAATAACTATTTTCTGAAGAATGAAAGATAAGCCGTGTGCATGAGTCCCTTTGTCTCGGGACGCGTTCCTGTTTCCTTGACTGCCATCTCCCTGACTATGCATTCAACAGACTGCTCGTGCTTCAGGCCATTTTCAATGCACAGGAGGACGAATTTCCTCATCTGCTCCACTGTCGGCAGATAGGAAACAAGATAGCCTCCCTTCTTCAGCGCACTGCAGACATGGTCGATTGCATGCCAGGGCTCCGGCATGTCAAGTGTGATTACGTCCACGTCCTTCTCGTCAATGCCCTTGAAGATGTCTTTGTTCTTCACTTCAACATACTTCTCAAGCCCTGCTTTCTTCACGTTCCTTGCGGCAATCTTCGAAAAGTCTTCACGAACCTCGTAGGAGAAAACCTTCCCCTCTGGTTTTACCTGATTTCCAAGGAAAATGGAGAGAAATCCTGAACCAGCTCCTGCGTCAACAACGATGTCGCCTGACGTGAGTCCTGTAAATGCGGCTATCATTCCCGCATCCTTGAGGGTTATAATCTGCGGCCCCCTCGCAAGCTTCCTGAACAGTTCCGGTATTCTCATATAGGATATTAAAATCTGCGATATTAAAATAAGGTCATGAGCGGCTGGGAGTATGGCGGCGGCAGTTTCACCAAGCACGTCCCGGGAATAGAGGCCGGACACTACTGCCGTGAGGCCGATCCTGGGAGGATACTTTCCATATACGTGGCTTTTAGCAATCCGACTCCAGGTTTCTATGGTCCCACCACCACGAGTTTCAACTTCTTCATGAAGGATTACGATGACAAGAGCCCGGTTTACAAGATAGTCGATTCCAGAGACTGTACGGCAGTCGAGCCCATCAATCAAAGGGTGGAACGGCCTATGACAGCAGACGAGATAAACAGAATGTGCGACCTATTCTCGAATGAGATAGGAGATTTTGGTGCAACCAGATATATCTTCAGGCACATGACCAATAATCTGGGTAGCCTGTTCAAAAGGAACGAAGGGACCAGCGAATACAGGGCAGAGCAGATAGTGAGGTCGATACTCAAGGAAAGGATAACGGAATCTCTGGATGTTATCAGAAACAAATCCGTGGAACCTGTCGCATGAGAGCCAACATTTAAAAACAATACATTTATTAACATTACCCAGTATAATTAGAGATACGTGGTTTCCCATGAAATATCCGAAAAACAAGAACACATACTGCCCGAAATGCAAGAAGCATACTGAGCACACAGCCAGCATAAGCAGCAGGAAAGGCAGGGGAAAGGCGCACCCGTTGTCAGAGGCTCAGAGGCGATTCAAGGAAAAGCTCAAGGGATACACTTCATTCCCAAGACCCAATCCGAAGGGTGACGGAAAGCCCACGAAAAAGCTGGACCTCAGGTTTAAATGCAAGGAATGCGGCAAGAGCCATACGAAGAGCAGCGGCGGATTCCGGGCGAAAAAATTCGAATTTAAGGGTAAGTGATATGACTGGAGATTTTCTTAAGGTAAAGTGCAAGGACTGCAAGAATGAGCAGATAATATTCTCAAAGCCCGCAGGCGAGGTAAAGTGCCTTGTATGCGGCTCTGTACTCGCAAAAAATACAGGCGGACGGGCTGAGATAACAGGCAACATCATAAAGAACGTTGAATAAAGAAACGCTTCCGGGAGCTTTTTAAATATCTCTCTTCTCTATCTTATCGTATGAGAAAGAGAGGTCTGCCGGAAAGGGGCGATTTGGTTGTCTGCGAGATAACCAAGATAAATCCCAATTCCGTTTATGCGAAGCTTCTTGAATATGACAGAAGCGGAATGATACACGTCTCGGAGATAGCCAAGCGATGGGTCAAGGACATACGTGAGTTCGTAAAGCTCAGGCAGCTTGTTGTTTGCAGTGTCGGCCGCGTTGAGGGCAATGATATTTCTCTTTCACTGAAAAGGGTGAACAAGAATCAGGGAGACAGGAAGCTTCAGGAATACAAGAAGGAGATGAATGCTGAGAAGTTCCTTGAGCAGATAGCCAAGCAGCTGGGAAAGACACTTGAGGAAGCATTCGAGGAAGTCGGTTATGACCTTGAGGAGAAGTTCGGTTCAGTAAACAGGTCCTTCGAAACAGCCCTGAGGAATCCCAATCTTCTCGCAGAGAAGGGAATAAACAAGGAATGGGCGGACGCCATCACCGATATGGCCAAGAAGAATTATGTTGAGAAGACTTACGAGGTGAAGTCCAAACTCAACCTCGTCAGTTATGCTGAAAATGGCATGGAAGTTATCAAGGGCGCACTCATAAAGGCTGCGGAAAAAGGACTTGATGTGAGGTACATATCCGCACCCAAATACCAGATTACCGGAACCGGCAAGAACATAAAGGAAGTCAAGGAGCTTGTCGAAAACGTAAGCAGGGAAGTGATCGGGGAAGTAGAAAAGTCCGGAGGGGAGTGCAGCTTCGTCCTTGAGGGCAAGAACTGAAATCTCCAGAGGTGGTACCATGGTTCTCGATACATTCGGAGACTCGATAAAGAAGATTTTCAGTAAAGTTTCTGGTTACTCTTTAGTAGACAAGGAAAAGGTCGATGCGCTTGTCATAGAGCTGCAGAGGGCGCTGATACAGGCTGATGTTGACATAGAACTGATAGCAGAACTCTCCGGAAGGATAAAGAGCAACGTTCTCAAGAAAGAGCTTCCCAAGGGCATGAGCATGAAGGAGGTTCTTGTCAAGAATCTCTATGATGAACTGGTGTGGTTTCTCGGAGAAAAGAGCAATGGTCTTGAGCTGAAGAAGCAGCGCATACTTCTTATAGGGCTTTTCGGTGCCGGAAAAACAACTGCAGCCGGAAAGCTTGCGAAATGGTTCCAGACACGCGGTCTTCAGGCAGGTCTTGTTGCATGCGATGTTCACAGGCCAGCAGCCCAGGACCAGCTTGAGCAGAACGCAAAAAGGATAAGCGCGCCTGTCTACAGGGACGGGAAGGGCGCAGACGGCGTGGCAAAGGAAGCTGTCAAAAAGTCAAAGGAGCCTGTGATGATTTTCGACTCTGCGGGGCGTGATGCACTTGACAATGAACTCGCAAAGGAGCTGAAGGCACTGAGCAAGACGGTTAACCCTGATGAGGTCTTTCTGGTCATACCAGCTGAGCTTGGGCAGGCCGCGCGGACGCAGGCATCCGAATTCTCAAAGCTTGTTGGCATAACAGGCATAATAATAACAAAAATGGACGGCACAGCCAAGGGCGGTGCCGCGCTGGCTGCATGCAGGGCAGCCGGCACGAGCGTCCGCTTCATTGGAACAGGCGAGAAGATAGGCGACCTTGAGGTATACGACCCGAAGCGTTTCGTCGGAAGGCTCATCGGGTACGGCGATATTGAAGGGCTCATGGAAAAGGCAAAGGAAGCAGGCATGAGCGAGGATGTCGCAAAGAGGATAATGGACGGGAAGTTCACCATGAAGGATTTTCAGGAACAGATAAAGTCAATGAAAGGAATGGGTTCAATGACCAAGATGCTTGACATGCTTCCGGGAGGCTCATCTGCCCTGAAGAAGAAGCTTCCGGACGGTTTTCTCAGCAATCAGGAAGAAAAGATGAAGAAATGGGAGTTTGCTATAAATTCCATGACACCTCATGAGAGGGAGAATCCTGAAGACATAACATCCAGCCGCATAAAAAGGATAGCTTCAGGCTCGGGCATGAGGGAGGACGAGGTCAGGCATATGATGAAGTCTTACAAGCAGATAAAGAAAGTGATGAAGATGACGAAGGGCGGGAAGGCCTTCAAGCGCGGCCCGTTCGCGAATATAGCGAAGCAGTTCGGGATGGGATGATTATGAAGGTTACAATAGCTCAGCTGAATCCGGTGGTCGGGGACATAGACGGCAACCTTAAGAAGGCAAAGGATGTGCTTTCCAATGCCGGTGTCACGGACCTCGTGATATTCCCAGAGATGTTTCTGACAGGATATCCGCCGAGGGACCTTCTCGAAAAGAAGTATTTCGTAGAGAGGTCTATGAAGGCTGTTGATGAGCTTGCTAAGGCTTCGGAGAATTACGGTTTCGGTATAATAGTAGGCGTTCCTGAGAAGAACGGCGGCAAAGAGGGAATGGGACTTTACAATACAGCTATTCTCCTGCATAAGGGAAAAAAGATTTTTGTCCAGAGAAAATCACTCCTCCCGACCTACGATGTCTTTGATGAGGCAAGATACTTCGATCCTGCAGATAAGATAGATGTTGTCGGTTTCGGTGGTGAAAAAATAGGGATTTCAATCTGTGAGGATGCGTGGAATGACCCTCAGCTCTGGCACAGAAGGCATTATGATTTCAATCCCATAGAGGAACTTGCCAGAAAAGGCGCAACCCTCATGATAAACATATCAGCCTCGCCATTCCATCTCGGGAAAGGAAGCATAAGGTACAGGCTTGTCAGCAATCATTCAAAAAAGCACCATGTTCCGTTCATCTACGTCAATCAGGTTGGGGCGAATGACGAACTGATATTCGACGGTAGAAGCATGTTCACGGATTCAGAGGGAAAGCTTGTGAAAGCGCTCCCGGCATTTAAGGAAGCGGTTGTCACTGTTGACACAACCGAAAAGGGGAAATCCGAATACATGGAGGAAGGGAAAATGGAGAGCCTCGAAAGCGCTCTTGTCCTCGGAGTTGGCGATTACTTCAGGAAGTGCGGATTCAGGAAAGCAGTTGTCGGTCTTTCAGGCGGCATAGATTCTGCTGTAACGTGCGCATTGGCTGTCAAAGCACTTGGAAAAGGTAATGTCCTTGGAATATCAATGCCTTCAAGGTTCTCGTCCACAGGAAGCGTTGACGACTCCAGAAAGATTGCCAAGAACCTTGGCATAGAATTCATTGTGATACCCATAAAGGAAGTGCACGACTCGTATATTGCTACACTGAAGGAACATTTCAGGGGAAAGAAGGAAGACGTTACAGAGGAAAACATCCAGGCAAGGATAAGGGGAAATCTCCTTATGGCATTCTCGAACAAATTCGGGCATATCGTGCTCTCAACAGGCAACAAGAGCGAAGTCTCTGTCGGCTATTGCACACTTTACGGCGATATGACAGGAGGACTCTCCGTGATATCGGATGTCCCGAAGACAATGGTTTATGAACTTGCCAGATACATCAACAGAAACGGAGAGATAATACCCAATGAGACAATAAAGAAACCTCCTTCTGCGGAGCTGAGACCCAATCAGAAGGACCAGGACAGCCTTCCGCCTTATGATGTACTTGACGAAATACTGAAATATTATGTTGATGAAAGGCTTTCATCCGACGAAATAAAGAAGAAGGGATTCAACAAGGACACAGTTGACTGGGTGATAGGGACTGTCAACAGGAATGAATACAAAAGGAAGCAGGCTGCTCCCGGGCTTAAGGTTACTTCCAAGGCATTTGGCCAGGGACGAAGGATACCCATAGCTGCAAAGCATGAATGAATTTCCCATAATCAGAAGATGATTACTATGAAAGAAAGTGATTTCTCTAAAAAAGAGATACTGGAAATTGCGAAGTCAGTCATGAAAAGAGGGAAGACATGCAATCACTGCCTCGGCAGGCAGTTTGCGCATGTCTCAACAGGAATGACAAACAAGGAGCGCGGAGCTGTGATAAGGGCTCACCTGAAGGTGAAAGAGGACAGGAAATGCGATGTATGCGGTGATATATTCAGAAAGCTCGACAAGTATGCTGATGCCGCAGCAGCCAGAATGAACAAGCTCGAATACAGCACATTCCTTGTGGGGACAATACTAAGCAGCGAACTGATTTCCAAAGAGGAAAGCCTGTGGGAAGACGTGGGCATAGAATACTGCGAATCAATAAAGAGCGAGCTTAACAGGGAACTCGGAAAGGTCATATATGACAGGGTCAAAAAGGAGCACGACCCGAAGATGCCGGATGTTGTAGTGATACTAAATCTTGACAAGGACCGGATAGAGCTGAATGTCTCCTCACTTTTCATAAGAGGCGAATACAACAAATTCAAGAGGGGGCTTCCCCAGACAAAATGGGACAGATATGACGAGACACTGGAAGATGTCATAGCAGCGCCATTCATGATGGCTACAGGAGGTGACGGCCACTCCCTCCACGCGAGCGGAAGGGAGGACATCGACGCATTATGCTTTGGCGGAAGGTCCTTTGTCCTTGAGATAAAGAATCCTGTGAGGCGTGATATAGACCTGAAGAAGATGGCAGCTTCTGTGGAAAAGACAGGGAAGGCCGAGATAATGAGACTGAAATTCACTGACAGAAGGGAAGTCGTGAAAGTCAAGAGCCTCCGGAATGATAAGAGCTACAGGACGCTCGTTGAATTTGAGAAAACTGTCAGGGACATTGAAAAGCTCGGCGAGCTTAACAATGCGGTCATAAACCAGCGCACTCCTCACAGGGTTGAGCACAGAAGGGCTGATAAAGTGAGGAAAAGGAAGGTGCTTGGCATATCCTGGAAGAGGATTAATAATAAAAGCTTTGAGTTACTAATAAAAGGAGAAGCTGGGTTATACATAAAGGAACTGGTAAGCGGCGATGACGGAAGGTCGAAGCCGTCTGTTTCCGGTTTACTCAAGAATCCGGCAGTTGTCAAGGAACTTGATGTAGTTAAGATATGGAAATGATAATATGGTAAAGTCATCAAAGGGACTCAGGGCAGGAACAAGGAAGAAGTTCACAAAGAATCTTCGTGACAAATTCACAGTTACACCCTACCTCAGGGAGTTCAAGGAAAATGACAGAGTAACTGTTATGCCAAAGCCTTCGTCAGTCAGCGGAATGCCGCATTTCAGGTTCAAGGGTGCAGCAGGCATAGTGACTGGAAAGAGGGGGACTGCATACGCAGTCGAAGTTAAGATTGGGAACAAGAAAAAGACAGTGATTACAAAGCCAGAGCATCTTGTCCCGGCAAAAGTTTAGGTGATATTATGGAAATAAAGAACGAAAAAGTTGTAACTTCGTATGACGCTAAGGCTATCCTGAAGAAGAGAGAAAAGGAAAGTGAGCTTAATTATGAGCAGAAGAACGCACTTGATTATATCAGCAAGTTCTGCAAGCTTCCCGAGAAGGACATAAAAGCACTCGTGGAAAGACTTTCTAAGATAGAAAAGCTTCTTGACAGGCATGTTGTCGCAATAGTGGAGACCATGCCGAAAGACGATGATGATCTCAGGCTGCTGTTCGCAAATGAGAGGATAGTCCTTGAGGACAACGAGAAAAAAGAGATTCTCAGCGCTGTGAAAAGTCTTGGCAAATGAATGCATTGGAAGATACCAGTTTTGGTCTTTTATATGTATACTCCACTACCGATAAGTTTATAAATAGCTTGGGTGATAGTTTATATCACTTTACTCGTATATTCACTAAAGAGGAGTAACATGGAACAAAAACCTGAAGAAAATGCTGGAGAAAAACCTGAAGAAAAAAAGAAGCCTGCGTGCCCTGAATGCGGCAGCGAGAACATACAGTTCGACCCTAACAGGGGCGAGTCTGTCTGCATGAAGTGCGGGCTTGTTGTTGACGAAGCGGCAATTGATGTTACTCAGGAATGGAGAGCATTCGACGAAGACCAGAGATCCAGAAGGGTAAGGACAGGCGCTCCGCTTACTCCCACAAAGCATGACCAGGGCATAACAACTGAAATGGGCAAGGGCCGTGGCGAATTATTCAAAGTGGCTCCGAAGAAGAGAGCGCAGTACTACAGGCTTACCAAATGGCACAAGAGGCTCATAAAGTCAAAAGACAGGAACCTCTCATTCGCATTCTCAGAGCTCCAGCGTCTTATCTCATTCTTAGGTCTTTCCCAGTCTATACACGAGAAGGTCGCCAAGCTGTACGAAAAGGCAGTTGAAGGCGGTCTTGTAAGGGGAAGAAGCACGGAGTCCATAATCGCAGCGCTCCTTTACACTGTATGCCGTGAGGAAGGTGCTCCGAGGACACTTGACGAGATATCGAAGGCATCCGGAATAAACAGGCGTGACATAGGCAAGACATACAGGTATGTCGCCAGGAAACTCGGCATGAGGATACTTCCAGCCAAATCACAGGATTATGTTCCCAGGTTCGGTTCACTTCTCGGGCTTTCAGAAAGGGTTCAGGTAAGGGCAGTCCATGTTCTGGATGAGGCAAGCCAGTATGATGTCACATCAGGAAAGGGCCCGATAGGTGTCGCAGCAGCAGCGCTCTATATAGCAGCTGTTCTCGGCGGAGAGAAGAAAACCCAGAGGGAAGTTGCAGATGCAATCGGTGTCACAGAAGTCACCATAAGAAACCGTTACAAGGAAATCGTTGACAAGCTCGGAATCAGGGAAGAAGTGGAAGAGAAGGTCAAAGAAGAAGAAGACAGCAACTAGACAACCACCCAAACTTTTATAGCATTTACTGTATTAGAAAAACTATGAGAAATGCGAATTTCGCTTTCTATGGAAAACAGGCAGTCATTTATAACAACGGCATTATACCGGACACAAGCGAAGAGCTTGTGATGTCAGGCCTTTTCGAGCATGTTTTCAGGGATTATATGCAGCATCTTCGGGAAAAGGATTCACCGCTTTTCGAGATTGTTCCTAAGGGCATAAGCGGGAAGAAGCAGGACAACCTGATGCTGATGATATTAAGGAAGCTCACGCACATGAGGCACGACGAGGTGGCAATGGCATTTCCCAATGCAAGGGAAGTCTTCAGGGACACATACATGCTTAACGAGTTCGTCGAGAAGTTGTATAACTTCTGGAGGAGTTTTGAAAGGTTTTTCATCTGTTATTCACTTGAAGGCGGCGGCGAGGACCAGGAATATGACAAGCGGCCTTACAGGACATTCAATCATACAATTGAGATACTCAACCACCTAACAAGAAAGGCATACCGTGACATCTGCGAGAACATAACAGGAAACCATCCGAGGGTTTACAGGCAGGTGGCTGCAGGATGCCAGATAGGCGTCATAGCAGGCGAGAAGGAAATACCTCTTTCAAAGAAGTATGCCAATCTTTCTGCTGTTCCCGTGATAAGGCAGGTTTTCATGTCACCGCCTCTCATACTTGACCCCACTATGAACAAGAGGGCAGGAATATTCAGGGAAGTCAAAGAAAATCCATTGGAGGGTGTTGATTTCTCATCAGGGGAATGGCTCTGCTATCCCGCAAAGGTATGCGACACGCTGATTCATGTTTTCTTCCACTCGCGTTTCATGGGACTCAGTACATCGCTCGCGAACCTCTTTGACCTTGCAGATGACGAGGATCTCAGAAGGAAGCCTGATGCAATCTATGCATTCGGCGTGCCGATAAAGCACATGAAGAAGTATGGAAAAAACCCTACTGTCTTCTTTGAAGACAAGAAGAACGAACTCTTCGTAGGTGCTGTTCCCGGTGATGACAGCTACGGATATTTCGGATACCTAAAGAAGATGATACTTACACTCCATAACATAGTTTCCATAAAGAAAGGTCGCCTTCCGGTTCACGGAGCCATGGTACGGATAAGCATGAAGAACAGGAAGACCGCTAACGTTCTGGTCTGGGGAGACAGCGGCGCGGGAAAATCCGAGACACTTGAAGCTTTCCGAATGTTGGGAAGAAAATACATACGCGACATGACCGTCATATTCGATGACATGGGCTCACTGGGTATTGGCAGCAATGGGAAGGTGGTCGCTTACGGAACGGAGACCGGTGCGTTCGTCAGGCTTGACGACCTTCAGCCCGGTTTTGCATTCGGGAACATGGACAGGACAATAATACATAGTCCATACACAATAAACAGCCGCGCGATACTGCCAATAACAACCCAGTACGAGGTAACCAAAGGCCATGAGATAGATTTCCTTCTCTACGCAAACAATTACGAGAGCGTGGACACTGAGCATTCGATACTCGAAAGGTTCAGCAGCATTGAGAACGCGCTGAAGGTCTTCAGGGAGGGGGCGAGGATGGCCAAGGGCACTACAACTGAGACAGGGCTCGTCTATTCATTCTTTGCCAATCCTTTCGGTCCTGCACAATACAAGGATGAATACGAGAAACTGGCGAAGAAATACTTCGAAAAAGTATTCGCTTCGAAAGCCTTTGTCGGACAGCTTCGGACGCGCTTGGGCATATCCGGCATGGAAACCAAAGGCCCGCAGGAAGCTGCAAAGGAACTGTTCAGGATTATTTCAGGCTGAACTACTCCACATAATAGTACGCATTCCTGCTCTTCTGCTCGCTGTCTTTCTGCGAACCCGGCTTGTTAGCGCGCGCTCTTCCTGTCTGCGGGTCGCGCCTGAATGTGATTCCAATCTTTTTCAGGAAGTGGTTCATGCCGTCCTTTGAGTTCATCGGCGCCATGCCGTGACCTCGGACGCCGCGCTTCCCGTCGAATATCATGAGCCTGTCAGACATTGCATCGAGAATCTGCAGGTCGTGGTCAACTATGAAAGCGGCAAGTTCTTTGCTTTCTATGACCTCGCGGATGAGCTTTGATGCGCGCAGTCTCTGCTCGACATCAAGGAATGCAGTCGGCTCGTCCATGAGAAGTATGTCGAATTCCTTCCCAAGTGTCGCAGCTATGGACACACTCTGCATCTCTCCTCCTGAAAGCGATGAGAGTTTCTTTTCCATGAGCCTATCAAGGTCAAGCATGTGGATAATCCTCTGCTTCATCGTCTTGTCAGTCATCTCCTTCTGCAGGTACAGCCTGACTGTCAGGCCCTTTTCGTCATCATCCAGTTCTATCCTCTGGGGCTTGTATGCAAGCTTCATCTTCCCAAGAGCTTCCCCGTTGTCAGGCTTGACATTGCCTGTAAGCATGTTTATGAAAGTGCTCTTTCCGGTTGCATTGGGACCCAGTATTCCGATGATTTCACCCTTGTAAAGATTGCCGCTGTCTGTTTCCAGTGAAAATTTATCAAACTTTTTCGTGAACCCGGGAAATGTCAGGAAATGATTGGTCTTCAGTGTATTCTTCATGCCTTTCCTGAATATTATTTCTTCGTCCCTGAAGCGGACGTTTTCCTCTTTTATCATGCCTTCAAGATACGTGTTTATGCCGACCCTGACACCATAAGGCTTTGATATCACGCCGAACACAGCCGGCTTTCCATAGAGCAGGTGCACCTGGTCTGCGAGGTAATCTGCGACAGCAAGGTCGTGCTCGACAACCATGACCATTTTGTCCTTCGAAAGCATGCGTATGGCTGCAGCAACCCTTAGCCTCTGCTCCACGTCAAGGTAAGAGCTCGGCTCGTCGAAGAAGTACAAATCAGCATCCTTTATCATCGTTGCGGTAACAGCCAGCAGCTGGAGCTCACCCCCTGAAAGCGTTTTGATGTCTTTGTTCATTATGCTTTCTGTCCTGAGTTAGAAGGTTGTCAATCACAAGGAGATACTTTTG
>CAZXIU010000003.1:0-2472 GCA_964640865.1 uncultured archaeon
TGTTGAGCATCTGTGGAAGAACGGAATAAGCATAGTGACTACATACGCCGCTGACATGAAAGACCTTCAGGATGCGCTGAGGCTTATTGAAGAGAAGACAGTGACTGTCGATGACATGGTGACACATGAGCTTCCCCTTTCAGAAACAGGCGAAGGGTTCAGGCTGTTCGCCTCCGGTAAATCAGTAAAGGTAATAATAAAGCCTTACCAATAATCTAATGTGATAATATGGGAGACGAATATGTGGGACGAAAATTCAGAACTGAGTTCAGGAGCAATGACATTCCCCAGGACACGAGGATATACGAGATAATAAGACTCGGGGAGAAGTTCAAGAAAATGGGCCTTCTTCCTGACGAGTATGGAGGGCATGCAGGCAATTTCAGTTTCCGTAACTCAAAAGGGTTTGTAATAACAGCAGGCGGAAAAGACAAGGGAAAGCTCAGCCAGAAGAATTTCGTGCAGGTTCTCAATGTCAATGTGGATTCCGGAAGGGTTATTGTCAAAGGCGAGGAGCAGCCGTCCTCAGAGACATTGACTCATCATCTTCTCTATTCAGGAAGGAAATCCGTCAATGCTGTCATACATGTTCACGATGATATCGTGCTTAAGAACGCGCACAAGCTGAACATAAAGTCCACTGAAAGGAAACATCCGTACGGAACAGCGGAACTGGCCAAGGACATATACAAAAGCATTGGCAGGGAAAATTTCCTGGCAGTACGCGGTCACGGAGTCATCGCCACGGGAAAGAGCCTCTGGGAAGCGGGAAAAATCATAGAAACCATGCACCACGCAGCTGAGAATATATGACTACTTGACGTTGACGTCCACTTTCAGTTTGACATCAACCTTCGTTCTCTTGAAGACGTTGTATATAATCACTCCTGCGAATATCAGGAGCGTCTCGAATATCAGTATGTCTATATCCACGAAAAAAAGCATGAGAAGGCTCACGATGAGGCCGAGCATTGCTGTCAGAGGCACCTTCCCGATGCTGAGAGGTATCCTGAAAGGACGTTTCTCGCGCGGCTCCCTGTACCTGAGCACTATCACCGAAAGGTTTACGAAGACGAAAGCCACGAAAATGCTTGTTGTTGTCACGTTGGCTATGAATGCCAGGTCACCTGCAAATAGGAATGCCATGGATGCGAACATGGTCGTCAGTATCGCTATGTAAGGAGTCCTGGTCTTCTTGTGAACATTTGAAAGGAACTCAGGCATGCTGCCGTCGCGTGATATTCCGTACATCATTCGTGAGGCTACTATCAGGCATATGAGTATGGTGTTTCCTGTTGAGAACAGCGCGACTATGCTCATCCAGAAGGCAGCCCCTGGTCCGAGTGCATGGTCCACTATGAGTGCCAGCGGGGCGTTTGACTGCGAAAGCGCCTCCCAGCCGACGATGCCTATCGCAGCCACTGCGACAAGTATGTAGAGTATGGTCGATATTCCAAGTGATAATAGCATGGCCTTGGGAACAACGTTCCTCGGGTCCTTCGTCTCTTCGGACATGTTGGCTATGTCCTGAAAGCCTATGAACGCGAAGAACATGAGCGCCGCGCCGCTCATTATACCCGTGAATCCTGTCGGGGAGAATGCGAAGTCCACTGTGGCGTCAAGGAACATGAAGCCCAGCGCTATTATGAATATCAGGCCGCCGGCCTCAATGAGCGTTGCAACTATATTGAAGTTGCTGGATTCCTCTATTCCCCAGAAGTTCAGTATGGAGAACAGTGCTATTATTGCAACAGCGACAGGGATTATCGGAGCTACTGTGATTATCTTCTGGAAGTAACCTGCGAATCCCAGGGAGACCGCTGAGGCAGACACCACCAGCGCCAGCACAAGAACCCATCCTACGACGAACGCCACTTTCTTGTTGAAAGCCCTCTTGGTGTAGTTGTATTCTGCAGCATCCTTAGGCATCATAGAATTGAGCTCGCAGTAGCTGAGTCCTGTGAATGCTGAGACAATCGCGGCTATCACGAATGACAGCCACACGGCATTGCCCGCTATTCCCGCGCCTTCCCCAAGGAGCGCATATATTCCTGCTCCGAGGATTATGCCTACACCATACATCGTCATCTCGAAAAGACCGAGGCTCTTCTCAAGCGTGGGCTCCTGCTTTGCCATAAGAATGATTTGTTCGAGGCTGTTAAAATTAATTCTTTAGCCGATGACCTGTATCACGACTTCCCTGTTCCTCGGCCTTGTATCGAAGTCCAGTATAACTATCTGTTGCCATGTGCCGAGAAGAAGCTTTCCGTCCTTGAATGGAACTGTTATTGACGGACCGAGCAGCGTGGCCCTGACATGGGCCGACCCGTTGTCATCCCCCCATGTCTTGTGGTGTTCGTAATCCATGCCAGATGGAGCAATCTTTTCCAGTGCAGCCTTCACGTCCTTGACAAGATTGGGTTCATACTCTATAGTGGACACAGAAGCTGTCGAGCCGTTGATGAAGATGAC
>CAZXIU010000003.1:2572-9445 GCA_964640865.1 uncultured archaeon
TATTGGTTTACATGGAAGCAAAAGCAAAGATTGCGATTATAGGCGGGACAGGTCTTGCTGACCCCAAGCTCTTCAGGGTAATCGAAGAGGTCGATGCTGACACACCTTACGGCAAGCCTTCCGACAAGATAAAGATAACGGATTTTAAAGGTACTAAGGTAGCGTTCCTTCCGAGACACGGCACAGGCCACGTCATACCGCCTCACAAGGTCAACTATAGGGCGAACATACACGCGCTGAAAGAGATTGGTGCTGAGCATATACTTGCATTCACTGCAGTCGGATCTCTCAGGGAGGACATGAAGCCCGGCGACATTGTCATACCTGACCAGTTCATAGATATGACCAGGGGGAGGGAACTCACATTCTACGATGGCCCGAAGGTTGTCCACATATCAGCAGCTGACCCCTTCTGCGCTAATCTCAGGAAGCTGGCTGTGGATGTTGTCAAAAAGCTGGGAATACGCCATCATGACGCTGGAACTTATGTGTGCATCGAGGGTCCAAGGTTCTCCACGCGCGCTGAGTCAAGGCTCTGGAGGATAATGAAGGCCGATGTTGTCGGCATGACTCTCGTTCCGGAAGCCCAGCTTGCAAGGGAAGCTGAGATATGCTATCTTTCAGTTTCAAGTGTCACTGATTATGACGTCTGGGCAGACAAGCCTGTGAACGCATCCGATATCATAGAGACCATGAAGAAGAATTCAGAGAATGTCGTAGACATTGTCATGGAGATTATTCCGCGGATAAAGGGCAAACGGGTCTGCGAATGCGCCACTGCGCTGAAGAATGCGGAGCTTTGATTATGACCGATTCGCTGAAAAGGAAAATACGCACTGTTCCGGACTGGCCAAAGAAAGGCATCCAGTTCAGGGACATCACCACTCTGATCAAAGACCCTAAGGGCTTTCAGGAGACATGCGACCTTCTTTATGATGCTTACAAAGGCAAGGACATAGATGTCATAGCAGGCATAGAGTCAAGGGGATTCATATTCGGTTCTGTCCTCGCCTACAGGATGGGCAAAGGCCTTGTTCTGATAAGGAAGCCGGGAAAGCTTCCTGCCGAGACAGTAAGCCAGGAATATGAGCTCGAATATGGAACAGATAAGATAGAGATGCATCTGGATGCAATAAAGCGTGGTGACCGCGTGCTTCTGGTTGACGACCTTCTTGCAACAGGAGGCACCATGGAAGCTGCAGCCAAATTAATACAGAAGCAGGGCGGGAAGGTGGTCGGCTGCGCATTCGTCATAGAGCTTCCGGAACTGAACGGGCGCAGGAAACTGGGAAAGTTCGAGCTGTTCAGGCTTGTGGACTTTGAAGGCGGGTAATCTCTTCCTTAAGCTCATTTATTTCAAAAAGCTCTGCAGCGTACATTCCTATCTTCATCTCAGTGGACTTGTCAAGCTCACCGTTGAGCTTGCCCAGCCTGTAGCCGACATAGTCCCTGATTACAGGCGCGAAATCATCTGTGCCCATGTATTCCATGACCATTTCCGTTGCGAGCGTCCGGTAATCGCTCTGGTTTATGTCCCACTGGTCGTATCCGAATTTCTCAGCCATCTTGACTATCCTGTAGAAGTTGTTCATGTGGTCGTCCTTTGCGATGAAATTCGCCACGTTTCTTGGTGTAACAGCAAACAGTTCCTTAAGTGTGAGATAATCACCTGACCTGAAATCAGCATGGTTCCAGTATGAAGGATCGGGTGTTCCGTTTTTGTATTCAGGAAATGCCATATAGAAAGTAGCGTCTATAATATGTCTGGTTGCCGGACTCTTTTCATCCAGTTGCATTATATATTATAAATTCTGTGAAATAAAAACCTTTCCTTTTCAGTCTGATATTTCCACGATTTTCCGCTTACTTGTCAAGCCGGAGATGAAGCGTACATCCCTCTTGAAATGCTTCTTAAGGACCTTCAGTACAGCCATGTTGGCCTTGTTGTCCTTTGCAGGAGCTTTGACCTTGACAATGAGCATGCCATCCTTTTCGGACACCTCTTCTGTTCCCGCATTTGCTGTTACCCTGATTTCCGCTTTCATTCAGTCACCGAAGAAACCTTTATTCAGGTCAGCGTCATTTGCATACCCACGGCTTTCCCAGTAGCCTTCGTAGTTTTCATCGTCCGAAAGCTCTATCTCGGTTATCCATTTTATCCACTTGTAGCCCCACTTGCTCTCTGCAACAAGCTGGAACGGATATCCTCTTTCCGGAGGCATTGTAGCTCCATTCATCTTGTATGCCATGAGGATGTCATTGTCCATTATGTATTCTATTGGAAATGACGTCGTATAGCCATCATAAGCATGGAATATGACTGTGTTCGCATTCGCGGATGGAACAGCCTCATTTACGAGGTCACGGACAAGTAATCCTTCCCAGAGTATGGTTGCGTCCCATCCTTCAACGCAGTGCAGTGTGACTACCTTTTCGTAGGATTCCCTTGTCAGTAGCTCATCGTAAGTATAGCTTTTTTCGTTCTCCACGAGACCTGTTATTTCAAGTGTGTAGCTTTCGATGTCTACATACTGGGGGCCCTTTATGGAGTTCTCCCTGAAAGCTGTCTGAAGTGAATCCAGTTTCTCTCCCTGGTATTCCTGAACTTCAACGTTGTCAAGATTTATCGGTCCTGCTATCTGGACACAGCCTGATACCAGAAGAGTTACAAAGAGAAGCGCGAAAAGTACTTTTTTCATATTATCACTTAATATATTTATTACACCGTTATAAAAAGGCGTGAGTTTTATCTACGGAATCACCTATTTCAGTACCTTGCCGGTCTCCATGTACCATAAGTAAAGGTCAAGCTCAGCCATGTTCATTCCAGCCTTCTTCCCGAGCTTCCTGAGGACGCCTTCAATCTCTGTATACTTCCTCGGTGTCATTGCCCTTGGTCTCTCTATTATAGTGTTCCTTACGAGAATGTCCACTATGTGAAAGTCTATGATTGCGAGTTCAGTAAATCCTATGTTTCTGAGGAAGTGGCTTGCCTCCTTGTAACCGAGTCCTTTAACATTATCTACGAGCCATTCCCTTGCTTCTTCTCCTGATTTTTTGAGAACATCTTCCAGGACATCAATATGCATTCTCGCCTCTACTATGTATCCTGCACGGGCTTCAGGGAACCTGTGCCCAAGCTTCCTCAGCATTGAGGCAAGCTCGTTCTTCGGTAGTGCCATGAATCCGTTTCCGACTGCATTCTGTATCCGCATCCCGCCCTCGGCGCTGTAGTTCGCAGTAAGCAGGCAGAAGCAAAGCTCTTTGAAGAGTTCTCCGGCATTCCCTTTTCCAAGCTTCCTGAATTCCTCAAGACGACTGTCGACTGCCTCCTTCAGGACACCTTTCCTGATTTCCTTTATTTCAGTAATTAGCTTTTCCATAAGAACTACCTGTAAATAGAGGTTAACTTATTCTTAATATTTAAACCTCTTCTTTTAATCCAAGAAATCATTTTACTGTTCAGACTTTTTGCTGATATTCTTTAGCTTATTCTTAAGCTCAATCATCTTCAGTTCCCTGCCTATGGCAAGCTTGTTGAATTTTTCAAGTTCGCTGTTTACATCTTCAACAGCTTTTTTTGCATTATTTGCGATTACATTTGCATCCTCAAGCTCAGCGATTTTCGTCTTGATTTTTTTTATCATTACGTTAAGCGACTTTGAAAGGCTTCCTATCTCGTCTTTCCTATTCAGTAGATTTTTATCGATACCTCTTTTCATTCTTCCTTCTGCAACATCATTCGCAATCTTGGAAAGCCTTATAATCGGCACTGTCATTTTCTTGGAGAACAAGATTGCAAAAATAATGCATGATAATATGATAACAATAGTCAGTACCGATATCATTATGAGTATAATGCTGTATGTGTTTTCCATGTTTTTCTGGACTATTTCTACGTATTTCAGTTCCTTTACCATAAGGTTCGCTGTATTTTCAATGATGAAGAATTTTTTGAGAAGCATATCGTTGTAGTATGATGATGCTGCCGTTAAGTTGTCTTTTCTGATTTCTTCAATGCCTGAATCGCATTTTCCGATTATATCTATAATCGTATTTTTCAGTCCCCTGTAGCTTATCTTGCTCTGGTCATAGACGATTGTTTTATCGAGCCTTGATAAAGTGTCCAGTATCGCGTCGCGCTGCTCTTTGTATGTCGCATACCTTTCTGTACTTCCTGGTGCAGATACAACCCTGTAGTAATTATCTATTAGTTCAGGGATAGTTTCCGTGAATGTGTTTTCAAGTATCAGGTTGTCTGAGAGAGTTTTGTATTCCGTAATTGTGTAGAAAAATAGAAGTACGAAACTTGTGATTACTGCCGTGAGAAGCGATATTATTATAAGAAATGCCAGTATTAGCCTCAGCCCGATTTTCATTTAACAACCTCTGATGAATATAAGGAATTTGCTCTATAAAAAGCGTCATACTGCTGGCGGCCTTTGATTCTCTGGTATGTTCTGGTACACATTTTCGTAAGTCTGGAATCCGTCTTCTATGACAGTGTCAATCATGTTGTCCTTTGTAACTGCCACGACATCGAGGAGATAAGAAGGTACGTCTTTTTGCCCGTTGTTCACAACGCTGTTCGTATCTATTGCTTTTCCATTTGCCGCCGCAACTGCCATTTCTGCTGCCTTGTATGCGATGTCTTTTATTGGCTTGTATACTGTTACAGTCTGCTTTCCTTCTGCAATGTACTGGCATGCGCCGAGTGATGCGTCCTGGCCGGAAACAGGGACAGTTCCTCCAAGCCCGAACTCGTCCAGTGCCAGTATAGCGCCCGATGCCGTGCCGTCGTTAGCTGCAATGACTGCATCAATCCTGCCGCCATTTTCAAGGTAATTCTTCATGGTTTCATAAGCCAGCTCCGGCAACCATCCATCTGTAAAGTTATCGAGAACAACGTTTATGTCACCGCTGTCTATCAGAGGCTGGAGCACATTGAATGAGCCTTCCTTCAGAAGAAATGCGTTGTTGTCCGTCGGCGACCCGCCTATGTATGCGAAGTTGCCTTTGCTCACAACATTCACTACTTCCTGAGCCTGCTGTTCCCCAACTTTGACATTGTCGAATGATATGTAGTAATCAAGATCGCAATCCTTTATCAGCCTGTCGTACGCTATCACCTTTATGCCTGCCTCGTGTGCTTTGTCTATAATGTAGGATGCCTTCTCACTGTCATGTGCCACAACCACAATGACATCGACTCCCTGAAGTATCATGTTTTCTGCCTGCCTGTTCTGGAGGTCTGCATCATCGTCTGCTGACATCATGTTGACTTCTGCGCCAAGTTCGTTTGCCCTTTCTATGAACAGGTCGCGATCGCTTGTCCATCTCTCTATTCTGAATGACGCCATAGAGAATCCTATCACTATCCTGTCATCATCTGATATTTTTTCCGTTACATCCGTCTCCTGAATGCATCCTGATGTCAGGACAAGAACGAATATTCCCATAATCAGCGGGAATTTCATCAGTGTTTTCATGCAAGAGCCCATATAACATATATCCTATTGGTATGCTTATAAAGAATCTGCGAATTCATCAGTTGGTGGTATTCATTGATTCACTTCATTTCCCGCTTATATCGCCAGATTTTATACTTTCCACAGACCATGCAGGTTGCAGAACTCCCTCGCCTGAACGGCTTCAGCTTCTATATCAAATTCTGCTATCGGTTTTTCTCCCGGACTCAGGAACTTCCTGCATGAGAGTCCGTCAGCGAAGATTTCTATCCATTCTATGTAGTGCTCCTTCTGCATCGGATGCTCAACAGAGCCGACCTTCACAAGAATGCCGTTCTTGGTCTTCTCTATGACAGGGACATGCTTTTCAGTCGCAGCGTCAACTGTGTTCTCCTTCATGAGCTGCATCGGCTGTCCGCAGCATACGAGCTCACCCGCTCCTGCATGTACAACTTCTGTGATGTTTCCGCATACATTGCACTTGTAAATCTCTCTCAATTGCGTCATTTTATTACCTCCCAAATCATCCTTTTTCAGCCAGATACTTGGCGGCTTTGAGAAGCGCCATCGTTCCCTGGCCCGCTGATATAACATACTGGTATTCGCTTCCGGACACGCAGTCGCCTGCCGCGAATATACCCGGAGTAGTGGTTCTTCCGTGGCAGTCTATTTTTATGTGACCTGTCTGGTCCATTTCAACAAGGTTCCTGAATAGTTCCGTATTCGGAACACGTCCTATCTCTATTAGCACCCCGCGGACTTTCAGCTCGGCTTCCTTTCCATCTTTCTCGTATTTCAGTGAGCTGACCATAGCGTCTCCCTTTATCTCCTTCGTGGCTGCGTTGAATATGGCTTTCACCTTGGGATTTTTCTTTACCCGCTCTATGAGGTATTCATGCCCGCGGAACTCGCCTCCGCGGACAATCAGATAAATTTTACTGGCTATGTCCTTCATGAAGTCCACAGCTTCAAGCGCTGAGTTGCCTCCGCCGACTATTGCCACGTCCATTCCGCTGAATACCGGACCATCGCATACCGAGCAGTAGGCGACACCCCTGTTCGCGAATTCCGTTTCTCCCCGAACACCGAGCTTCCGTGCCTTTGAGCCGACTGCTATTATCACGGTTTTCGTATCATAACTGGCTTTGTCGGTGATGACAGTGAATGTGTTTCCTTTTTTCTTGACCTCTTTCACAGTCTCGTTCCTGACCTTCACCTTGTTGTATTCAAGCTGTTCAAGCATGGTCTTCCTGAACTCAAAACCCGTAGTCTTCACAATTCCGGGATAATTAAGAACCTCGCCACTGACCAGAAACTGTCCTCCTGTGTCCGTGGATATGATTTCGAATTTCATTACCTTTCTTGCAGCGTATATCGCTGCAGTCATCCCGGCTATGCCGGCTCC
>CAZXIU010000003.1:9545-12670 GCA_964640865.1 uncultured archaeon
TTCCTTATCCTTTCGACTGCTATCTTCGTGGCGCATTCCCTCGGCGTGCTGCATTTGCTTCTTCCGAACCTCTCAAGGACAGCTTTCGTGTTCTCACGTATTTTCTTTTCAATCATCTCAAACATCTCTTTCTCAGTCCCGCCTGTGTGCTCCACATATGATGATATCACGCCTCCTGCATTGGCAACAAAGTCCGGCACCACCAGTATTCCCTTTTCCTGCGCAATTTTCTCGGTTTCATGTGTCATCGGTATGTTGCTTCCCTGGACTATCAGCCTGAATTTCAGCTTCGGTACGTCCGACGCGCTTATCAGGTCGGGAACCGCGGCTGTTATGAGCACATCAGCCTTCACCTGCAGTATGTCCTCGCAGCATGTTCCCTCTCCTGGTGTATAATTTACCACAGAGCCGGTCTTCTTCTTGACATCCGCCAGCTTCCTGAAGTCTATACCGTCAGGATTGTATATGACGCCTTTGCTGTCTGATACAGCAACGAGCCTGCATCCGCACTTCTCTGAAAGGAACTTGGCAACAAACCAGCCCACGTTTCCAAAACCTTCTATTGCGACAGTGGATTTGCTCAGGTCTATTCCCGCGTGCTCTGCTGCCACCACTGTTGCATGATAGACGCCGAATCCTGTTGAGCCGAGCTCATGTGGCAGTCCCCCCATCTTCTTGGGCTTGCCTGTAGCAGACTTCCTGTCACCGTTGGCTTCCACGAACCATTCTATTTCCTTCTCGCCCATGTTCATATCGGGTGCAGCTATGTACTTCTTTGGGCTGACGATACTTATAGCCCTGGAAAAAGCCTTTACTGTCTCTTCCTTCTTCTTCGGCGTCATCTTCCTGTCATCAGCAACTATTCCGGACTTTGCGCCTCCGAAGGGAAGACCGGCGAGCGCATTTTTCAGGGTCATGGCCCTCGCAAGCCTTGCCACCTCTTCAACTGTGACAGTGGGTGTCATCCGTATGCCGCCCTTGCCGGGGCCAAGTGCTGTGTTGTCTATCACTGTAAAGCCTTTCATTCCGGTCTTGGGGTCGTACGCTATGAGAACCGTCTCGGGTCCGAACTCGTCATTGGCTATCATAAGTTCCACTCCATTACTTCATCTTCTCTATTTCCCTTTCTATCGCAGACTTGTCAAATCCTATGATTATCTTTCCGTTTATTTCCATCTGGGGAACTCCCATCTGGCCGGATTTTTCGACCATTTCCCTTGCTGCCTCAACATCCTGTGCGACATTTATGTCCCTGAACTCAACACCTTTCTCGGTGAGGAATTCCTTGAGCATGTGGCAGTACGGACATGTTGGCGTACTGTAAACCTTTACTTCTGGCATATCAATTCCTCCTTTACTGAATTAAACCATGACAGAGGAGCAGGCATAGCCTACTCTCTCTTTCCAAGTGCCTGATCTAACATCATCAGGCCGTTAACGGATTTTCCTATCATCTTGAGCTTGTCAACAATCTCTTTGGCGGATGCTTCTTCTTCAACCTGTTCGTCGATGAACCATTTGAGCATTGACATCGTCGCCTTGTCGCCTGCTTTCATTGCAGTGTCATGAAGCTTGCTTATGCAGTCGGTTATGTATTTCTCGTGCTTGTAAGCTGCTTCGAATGCTGCAAGCGGCGAAGACCACTTCACAGCAGGCTTCTTCATTGCATCGAAGACTGCAGCGCCGCTGCGGTCGAACAGATAGCTGTAGAACTTCATTGCATGGGCCCTTTCCTCACTGGCCTGCTTCTTCATCCAGTTGGCGAATCCCTTGAGATTCTCACCTTCGAAGTAAGCAGACATCGCGAGATAAAGGTATTCCGATGCGAGCTCTTCATTCATCTGCACGTTGACAGCGTTTTCCATAATATTTGTTATTTCCATAATAATTCCTCCTTTTTGAAATCTAATAAAATTCTGTATTTAGTTTATCTGTCTTAGCAGCTGCAACAGCAGCAGCATGATTCCTTCTTCTTTGCAGTTTTCTTCTTTTCTGGCATTCAATTACCTCCTATATTTTTCCTACAAGGTCAACACCAGGCTTCAGTGTATCCTTTCCCGGTGTCCAGCTTGCCGGACACACAAGTCCTTTGTGTTCATTCACGAATTTCGCAGCCTGGAATTTCCTTAATGTTTCTTTGATATTTCTACCTATATCATTATCGTGCATTTCCACGGATTTCACAATGCCTTCCGGGTCTATTATGAATGTTCCCCTCATTGAAAGTCCCTCGCTTTCGATGTAAGTTCCGAATTCCCTGGACATCTTTCCTGTCGGGTCTGCCAGCATCGGATATTTTATCTTTTTTATAGCAGGGGAATTGTCGTGCCATGCCTTGTGCGAGAATGCGGTGTCTGTGCTCACGCTCAGTATCTCCGCTCCCTCTTTCATGAATTCTTCGTGATGCTCAGCAGCCTCTTCCAGTTCTGTCGGACAGACGAACGTGAAGTCTGCCGGGTAGAAGAGAATCACAGTCCACTTTCCATTGTAGTCTGAAAGGCTGACTTTCCTGATTTCACCTTCATGGTATGCATCCAGCTGCATTTCCGGTATCTTGTCACCAACGCTTAACATTTAATCACCTCATTTTTCATATGAATTTTATTTCAAATAAGTATATAAAGAAGTTCGAATATATAAATATTATGGTTCGAATATCAAACTTAATGATAATAGAAGCTCTCAAGAAGAATGCCAGGGTATCCTATGTTGAGCTTGCCAGGAGGTTCGGGGTTACTGAAACTGCCGTGAGGAAGCGTATACACAAACTGGAGGAAGAGGGCGTGATACGCGGCTACACTATTGACGTCGACCCAAGGAAGCTGGGAATGGAGGTCACGGCCACCATAGGCATTGACACGACGCCGGAGCGCTACGTACACATCATAGAGGAACTCAGAAAGATGGAGGATGTCCGTGCCATGAGAAGGTCCACAGGAGACCACATGATAATGATAGACGTCTGGTTCAGGAGCTCCGGAGAGCTGACGGAATTCATAAAAAAGATAGAAAAGATTCAAGGCGTCACGAAGACATGCCCTGCAATAATAACGGACTGCATAAAGTAATTTAACATTTTCTTTCCAATATTTCTCATGAAAGACCTCCATAAAAGATGGAATCAC
>CAZXIU010000003.1:12770-33067 GCA_964640865.1 uncultured archaeon
TAACATTTTCTTTCCAATATTTCTCATGAAAGACCTCCATAAAAGATGGAATCACAGGTGGATAACACCAAAAGCAAAATCATATAAGTCAATGATGCATGGACTCGGTATAGTTGCTTTAGAGAAAATAGATAAGGGCGAGACCGTTGGCATTCTTGGCGGCATAGTTGTCCACAGAAATGATATAGACAAATACAGAAAAATCATGGGCCATGTCGGCATACAGATAGATGATGATTTTTTCATAGTTCCTTCCAAAAGGGAAGAACTCGAAAAAACCGGTATATTCAATCATTCATGTGACCCTAATTGCGGCTATGATTCTGTCATAAAGTTTGTTGCAATAAAGGACATAAAACCGGGAGAAGAGCTTACTTTTGATTATGCCACCGGAGAGCCATACTTTCCTGATTTCAAATGCAAATGCGGTTCTGATAAATGCAGGGGCACTGTAACATCAGAAGACTGGAAAATCAAAGAAATTCAGGATAGGCTCGGTGAATATTATAGTCCATGGATGAAGAAAAAAATAGGCTCCCAGCCATCCTTTCTTAGTTAATTAATAAAAGAGCATGCAGTCAATAGATGTTATGGTCAGAATAGAGAAGATTTCCATGGAAGGATTCAAGTCCTTCAAGCGGAAAGTCTCTATTCCTTTCCCCCAGGGATTCTCTGTCGTGACCGGCCCAAATGGTTCCGGAAAGACCAACATCGCAGATGCGATATACTTTGTTCTCGGCTCCGGAGGCTCAAGATTCCTCAGGGCTAAAAAAGCTCACGAACTGATATTCCAGGGCAACGCCAAGAAGAAGGCTTCGGACTACGCAAAGGTCACGATGCATCTCGACAACAGTGACAGGGTTCTGCCGCTTGACGACGACAGTGTCAGCGTCTCAAGAAGGGTAAACAAGGCCGGTGTGAGCACATACAGGCTTTCCGGAAGGATAGCGACCAAGCAGGAAGTCATAGACACGCTTGTTCAGGCCAGCATAAGCCTGGATGGGCACAACATGATACAGCAGGGCGATGTTACCAGGATAGTTGAAATGGGTCCGGTCGACAGGAGGAAGGTGCTTGACGAAATCGCTGGCATATCGGATTATGATGAGAAGAAGGAAAAGGCGCTGAAGGAGCTGGAGAAGGTCGCTGACAAGGTCAGGGAAGCTGAAATCGTCATGGAGCAGAAGGACGAGCTGATGCAGAAGATAAAATCAGAAAGGGACGCCGCGCTCGAGTACAGGAAAATGCAGGGCACGCTGAAGCTCGTGGTCGGGGCATCCATACTGAAGAACCTCAGAACCCTTGAGAAGAAGCTCGACAAGACAGAGGACGGAGCGGACAATAAGGAAGAGGAAATAGAAAAGGTCTCAGCTGAGATAAAGGATGTTGACAAATCCATAACCGAAAAGGAGGCTGAGATGGACTCCATCTCGGAGAATGTGATAAAGGCTTCATCCCTTCTTGAAGAGGCCGGGCGCATAAGCGAGCTCAGGTCGAGGATAGAGATGAAGCATGAAAGAATAAAGATGAATGATTCTGAGATACAGAGGATATCCGATATGATAGAAAATGTGTCCTCCATCAACAGAAGGGAGAGCCCTGCGGTCAATGCCGTACAGGAGATGAAAGGTGTTGAGGGGACATTCGCTGACCTCGTGATGGTGCCGCCGAGCTACAAGGTGGCGGTTGAGGTGGCTGCGGGCGGACATCTCTCTGATGTTGTTGTTGACACAGCCGCCAACGCATCTTCGTGCATAAATTTTCTCAAGTCAGGCAAGATAGGAAGGGCGAGGTTCCTTCCGATAGACAAGATTGCTTCAAGGGCAAAGGCAGACCTGCCGAAAGGTGCGATAGGATGGCTGTCGGACCTTGTGCATCATGATCCTAAATTCACGACCATAGTGAATTTCGTTCTCGGTTCGACTGTATGCGCCCGGGACATAGACACAGCAAGGGAGATAGTGGAGAGATCCGGAAGGTACAGGATAGTCACGCTCGACGGTGACATAATAGAAAAGAGCGGAGCCATGACAGGCGGCTTCTACAAGAAGGGCGGCGGTTCATCCGTTAATATAAACAACTTTATTGACAGCAGGAAGGAACTTGAGCGTGAGAATGATACGCTGAGGATTGAATTGGGAGAGCTGAAGAAGGAGCTTGAAACGATAAGGGGAAAGGACGAAAACATCGAAAGCGTCTCCAGGCTCGAGGAAAGAAGGCTTTCACTGTCAAGAGATATCGAGAAGTTGAGAGACAAAAAGGACAACCTTTTTGAGAAGCGTTCATCAATCCAGCAGGAGGCCGGGAAAGCAGGCATACGCCAGGCTAGATATGAGGCAGGCATTGAAACCGCAAGGCTTGACTGGGAACGTTACAAGGAGATGGAAAAGGAAATAGAAGAGAGCGGGCTGATGGCGAACAGCGTCTCGGAACTTGATGATAAAAAATACAGTCTTAACAGGAAGCTTGACGAGATGGGTCCTGTAAACATGAAGTCCATAGAGGAGTTCGAGACATTCAGGGAGGATTTCGAGGAGTTCAGGGACAAGGTCATGAAGGTAATGGAGGAAAAGAAATCCATAGAAAAGACAATAGAAGACATAGAAACCAAGAAACTCACTGTTTTCACTGTCACCATGAACAACATATCAGTGCACTTCCGCGAGGCTTACAGCGAGCTGACAGGAGGCGAGGCCGACCTGAGGCTTGCCGCTGACGGTGACATGGATTCGGGTCTCATGATTTATGCAAGCCCGCCGGGTAAGAGACTTCTCAACATAGACGCCATGTCAGCAGGCGAGAAGACACTGACAGCTTTTGCATTCCTTTTCGCCATACAGAACCACAAGCCGGCGCCTTTCTATGTGTTTGACGAATCGGATTCCGCGCTTGACAAGTCCAACACCAAGCGGGTTGTCGAGCTGATAAAAAGGCACAGCAAGCTTGCCCAGTTCATACTGATATCGCACAACGACCAGCTCATAAAGGAGGCCGATCAGGTATACGGCGTCAGCATGGAGCACGGGGAGTCGAAGATAATAGGCATACAGCTGCCGAACAATTAAATATGGAGATGCAATTATTATTATGGCTGTCAATGAAACGCTCATCGCAGAGTCGATTACGCGAGGCATAAGCGAAGGACTTTCCGGGGGCGTGCCGGAAGCAGCGTTCTTCTTCATATTACCCCTCATAATGATTATCCTGCTTCTCAGCATTCTCGTTTTCGTGGCTTGGCTCTGGATGATAATAGATTGCGCCAAGAGGAACAGGTTCAGGTCAGGCGACAGGGTCATGTGGATACTGCTACTGGTGCTTGTCGGACCCATAGGTATGCTACTGTATTATTTCATGGTGATGAGAAAGTAATTATTTGAAATTTTCATGTAAAAATGATTTCATGTCAAACAATTTCGACTACAAAAGGGGACAAAACATAACACCGGAAATTCTCAGGAGTTATGGCTTCCTTCCTGATGGCAGCTGGCCTCTCTGGGACAATTATCTTTCTCATGATATTCAGGTACTTCTCGGAAAAGACATCAATGAAAGCGGGGAAAGAAAAATACTCGACATACAGCCAAGGCCAGTAGACCGCTGAAGAATTTTCGTGATTTCAGGGCTATCCCGATTTTTTGTTTTTCAGATGAGCCGATTATCTGGATTCGTATGTCAGAATAAATTGCAATAAATATGTCATTGTATCGTATGGTTTCTTTTATCATTAAAATGAAACTCAATTTTGGTGCAGTTATACTGAACCTTTTTAAAGTTACGCCTCTATATAATCTAGATGTCTGAAAATTTCAGAAAATTGGGAATGGCAATAAATGCCGGGGATGAAGTGAATCTGGCTGAACTGCACAGTCGCGGATATGTGCTGTCAGAAGGTTCGGCAAATCCTCTCGGTGACGTATACGCGAATCCTGAGACAAGACACGCTCTTGTTCTCGGAGAAAGTAATGCGAATGGCAATTACCGGGTAGCATTCTCTTTCCCTTCGAGTGAACCGGTATAGGCTAATATTATAATCAGCTGATTTGCAGGACTGGATGATGTCTGTTTTAGACCAGTCTTGCCTTCATGATTCTCTGCAGTGCAGACAGATTCGTCAGCACAGCCAGAAGGGCAATCGTGTAAACGAGATATAAAGGCTCTACTGAGGCAAGCAGCATACCTATGAAAAGTATGCCCAGCCGTTCAGCCCTTTCAAGTATTCCACCCCTGATTTCTCCAAGACCCTTCTCTTTCGCTGCAGCCTTTGCGTATGTCGTCATTATGGAGCCGAAATAGAAAAGGAATATCCAGCTTTCCGCTGCAATCAGGAAATGAGGAAGGCCGTTGTACATGGCAGCGAAGAATATTCCGAACACTACGATAAACTCTACATACCTGTCCACTATGGTGTCGAGATAAGCGCCTTTTTTCGACGTCTTGCCGGTTTCCCTGGCCACAGCACCGTCCACCATGTCCAGGAAGCCGGAGACTATGAACATCCCTGCTGCGTGTATGTATTCACCCTGAACCAGAAACCAGAAAGCGCCAAGTGCAGGAAGAATGCTTAGCATAGTCCACTGATTCGGACTTAAGCCAAATTTCGAGAAGACTTTTCCTATGCCGGATGAAAGTCCGCTGAATTTCTCCCTGCTGGCGTAGAATGTCATAATATCCTATTGTTTAGCGTCTAAATATATAATGAAAAGAGTGTGCCCCCGCCGAACAGGTTACTTATTTCCGCATGCATAGCACAAAAGGTAGCGATTATTTAAGAAATAATTTTAACAACCTTGGAAGTATATTGTTATGGGATATGAAAAAAGCATTGAATGGGATCAAAGTATGTCAGTCAATGAAGAAACTATTGATACTCAACATAAGACACTGATTGCTCAAATAAACAAATTGATTGACATTCTATCATCATTAAGTGTTGACATGGGGTCTCTGAGAGAAACCGGCCACTTCCTGTACACATATATCAAAGAGCATTTTGCTTACGAAGAGAAATACATGGAGGAGAATAATTTTCCCGGTCTTGCAAACCATAAGAAAATACATGCAGACTTTATTCAGTTTTATAAGGATTTCCAAGCAGAACTTAAAGAAGAAATGACTTCGGGTAATTTCTCTTCTGTTGAAATTGAAAAACTAATGGAAAAAATTAAGAAATATCTATTGGACTGGCTTGTTCAGCACATAAAAGGTATAGACCAGGAATATGCAAAATATTTTAAAAGTCATTGATTCTTAATCGACGAAGAATGGATAATTCTGCTATAGTGGTATCATAATTCGAATAATGAATATGTGCAATTCCCCCGCTTTTTAGTGCTATGCCCACATAAGGATTTGGATTATTTCACCATAAACGGTATCATGCGAAGCTGTAGAAAATCTGAGTGTCCGGCCGGGCACTGAATGGGTTTGTTTACTCGTAATACTCCAGTCCCAAGTGCGTTATGAGTTCCTCCCCCATCATGTGCCTCAGCGTGTTCTTCAGTTTGGTGTGCTGTATGAACAGGTCGTGTTCCGGATGTACCTGTGGTGCATGCATCGGCGCCTTGAAGTAGAATGAAAGCCATTCCTGTATGCCCTTCATTCCGGCCCTCTGCGCAAGGTCGCTGAACAGTGCCAGGTCCAGTACAATCGGCGCTGCCAGTATGCTGTCCTTGCAGAGGAAGTTCACCTTCAGCTGCATCGGGTATCCCATCCATCCGAAGATGTCGATGTTGTCCCATCCTTCCTTGTCATCGCCTTTCGGGGGATAGTAGTTAATCCTCACTTTGTGGTACGTGTCCTTGTAGAGGTCCGGGTACATGTCAGGCTGGAATATGAACTCGAGCGCGGATTTCTTGCTTATCTCCTTGCTCTTGAAGGAGCCGGGGTCATCCAGCACGAGTCCGTCCCTGTTTCCAAGTATGTTAGTGGAGAACCATCCCCTGACACCGAGCATCCTCGCCTTCAGTGCCGGCGCAATGACCGTCTTCATAAGAGTCTGTCCTGTCTTGAAGTCCTTTCCTGATATGGGAACTTCTTTCTGCTTTGAAAGTTCGTCAAGAGCCGGTATGTCTGTTGTCAGGTGGGGAGCGCCGTTGGCATAAGGCACGCCCTCCATTATTGATGCGTAAGCGTATATCATCGATGGAGAAATCCACTCATCGTTGTTCTTCAGTCCGTTCTCGAATGATTCTATGGTCTCATGCACCGGATGCTGCTCTATGTACACTTCCGTGCTTCCGCACCACACGACAACTATCCTGTCAAGCTTCTTCTCTTTCTTGAAATTCCTGATGTCTTCGCGGACTTCCTGCGCCATTTCCCATTTGCTGCCTTTCTTCTTGTTCGGCCCGTCTATGTTGTGTATGAATTTCTGGTCAAAAACAGCCTTCATGGGCTTCACTTTTTCCAGTTCTGATTTGATATCCGCAAGGTCGCGCACATCAAGCACGCCTGCCTTTACAGCAGCTTCGTAAGCATTGTCGTCGAATATGTCCCATGCGGCGAACTCTATGTCCCTGAGGTCAGCAAGCGGCACGAAATCCCTTATGAGAGGGCTTCGCGACTTGTCCCTGCCACCGAGTCTTATCGTCTGCATCTGCGTGACGCTTCCGAAAGGCTTCGAGAGCCCCTTTCTTATCCTGAATACACCTGCCATGAATGTGGTGCTCACCGCACCCAGTCCCGGTGTCATTATACCCAGCTTGCCTTTAGCCGGCTTTATTTTGGCCTTAGTCATAATCATACCTCCAGCAATGTTTTATATGTATAAAATAGATTGGCTAACTTATATATTTTACAAGTGTAAAATAATTCTCATGAAGGGAAAGCTTCTCAAAAGGCTCGGAGACCTGAATACCAAGGACTGCCTCTGGACATACATACTGCGGATACTTTCGGATGGTCCTGTTCATGCGTATTCGGTGAGGGCTGAGGTGCGCAGGAGGTTCGGCTTCCAGCCAGGCACAGTCACTGCTTACAGGGTGCTTTATTCGCTGACAGCCAACGGGTTCGTGACCAAGAAAGCTGACGGCAGGCGAAAGGTTTACAGCATAACCCCGAAAGGAAAATCCGAGCTTGAGGCAGCTGTATCCTTCTACAAAAAGCAGTTCAAAGACCTTTCGGTCTCATGAAGCCCAGCTTGGTCAGTGTCGAGAGCGAGTGTATCATTGGATTTGTCCTCTTCCCGTAAGCACGTGTCTGCCTGTTTTTCAGCGCCTTCGGAAGCTCGTTTATGTCGGTTATCTCTGCAACAGTGAATGCGTTACCAACCTCGTACCTGCAGTGCGAGTCAGAGCCTCCTGTGACGCCGAGGCCGTTCTCTTCAGCGAATGCCCTTGCCCTCCTGTTGAACCGGTTGAGCAGCACGCGCGCATTGACTGCCTCCACTCCGTCCATGTGCTTCTTGTATTCTTCAATCATTTTGAAATTCGCCCTGAACGTGTCGAAGGGATGCGCCACCACCATTATCCCGCCCTGAGACTTTATGGCATCTTTCACTGCATGGAATTCATCGGGCTTTATCTCCTCGCTTATGAAATAAGCAAGAACCTCCCCGATTTTCTTCCCGTTATGGAACACCTTCACTTCCTCTGCCTTTATGACATCGATTCCATACATCTTTCCTGCAGCCAGAGCCCTCTTCCATCCCTTCGTGGTGTTGTGGTCAGTGACAGCTACGCTGTTGAGTCCTTCCTTCTTTGCTGCCTTCACATAATCCTCAGGGCTTATTATGGCATCGTCGGAGTAGAAAGTGTGACCGTGCATCTCTATTTTCATTTGCCCACCTTTTCCTTTCCGGACTTAATGGTTCCCGATACCCTAAGTGTCCTGAAAATGACCTTCGAATCTCCTATCTGGTGTATCAGGGCGAGGGACATCTTTATGTCATCAACTGATTTCGGGGTGCATGATATCCATCCCTCCTGCCTGCTTTCATCCCATAGGTTCCTCAGAATCTTCACATTCGCAAGCGAGACTCCCTTCTCGCCGACCCAGTTGAGCGCGGAATTGGTCACAGCGCCTTTAAGCTCACCGAAGCTTACAGGCAGTTCGGATATCAGCCTGAATGTTATGTATCTCCTGCTCTCCCTCATTGAAGGCGGCCTTCTGAGCTTCATTTCTCCACCTCCACTCCCGGGCTTATCCATTTCCCTGAGAGCCTTTTCCTGTTTTCGTCTATCAGTGCTGAGCCTGTGGCTTTCTTCACAGACGCCTCGTCAAATCCCAGCAGTTTTCCGAATGAAATGAATTCCGACTGCGACCTCAGGCCAAATTCTGATTCGGCGCCGGATATTATCATGAACGGTGCTCCTCCTTTCCTGACGCATTGGGCATTTTTCACCATCTGAGAGAAAATCCTTCCCCTGTCTTCAAGCGATGAGCGCAGAAGCTCTGAGAAGTCGAATGCTATCCTTACATTGTTCTTCTTCGCTGTTTTCGCCATCACGAAATCAACCTTGGTTTCAGGCCCTGGTATGAGGATGTCAGCCTCCTCTGTCTCTGTGGCAATCCTGTTCATCTTCTCGTCTGTTCCTGAGACAGCTATCACAGCATATGCCTTCCTGTTCTTTTTCACAGCCCTTTTCATCATCTCCGGGTTCTTCTCTGTTATCATGATACCCTTAACGAACATCTTTCCGGACGGCGCGCTGCTGCTAAAAATGCACATCCCGTTTATTCCGAGCTTTGCAGCCATGCCTGACAGAGCCTTTCCGTCTCCTTCCTTTACTCCGTAGTCCCAGAATGCCATAAGAGTAATTGGTCTGCCGAATAAATAAAAATTGTCTGGTGATTTCCGGGAAGTTTTCAGGAATTCCCGGCTTTTAGTATGCTCTTGAGCAAGCCTCTTATTCGCCCGCTGCTCTCCGCAAGTATCCTCGCATGGGATGACGCGATTCCGACCTTGACGGTGAATGCGTTGTCGGGAAGGATGTTGAACATGTCCTCGTCAGTCCTGTCGTCGCCGGCCGCTAGTATGAAGTCCCATCTCCTTTTCTCCGTCCATGTGAGACATGCACGGCCTTTGTTTACGCCTTCCTTCTTTACTTCTATGACTTTTCCGCCCTCCAGTATTCCAAGATCCTGGTTGGCGGTCAGGTGTACCAGGTCGTCCTTGAGTTCCCATGCCCTTATGGATGCCTGATCGGGTATGGCGTTCCTGTAATGCCAGACCAAAGAGAACTCCTTCTCCTCAAGGAAAGAGCCTGGCGTCCGGTCTACATACTTCTCTATGACAGACCTTATCTCATCCTTCCAGTCACTGTTCATGGGCTCTATCAGGAACCACCTTCCGCCCCTCTTCTTTATCCATATGCCATGCTCCGCGACGATGCCAATGTCAAGCTTTCCGAACCATTTGTCCATGGTCTTTCTGTCCCTTCCGCTGACAAGCACAACCTCGTTCCTCGGGTCCTGCGAAAGCTTTTTGAGTATCCCCGTTATCTGCTTGTCGGGCCTGGCATTTTTCGGGCTGCCGACTATGCTTGTCAGTGTCCCGTCGTAATCCAGCAGGAAGAGCCTCTTTTTGGATTTCACGTAGCGCTCGGTTATGTCGGACTCCTCTTTCTTTGACATTATCCTCTTCTTCAGGTTTTCCTGCGTTTCCTTGGTGTTCTCAAGCTTTTCCATGAAATCATTGACCCATCTGGTTATGTCGTACCTCCTGAGCCTGTCCCTCATGGCGCGGTTGTTCTCCTTCTGCTCGTCGCATCTCATGCTGATGGCCTTCTCTATGGCGGATTCTATCTCCTCCCTGTTGTTTGGGTTGACCGTGATGGCTTCCACGAGCTCCTTGGACGCGCCTGCCATTTCGCTGAGTATCAGCACCCCCTTTCCACCGTTCTTCGCGGCTATGAACTCTTTTGCCATGAGATTCATTCCGTCTCTCAGGGGCGTTATAAGTTCTATGTCCGCCAGCTGGTAGAGTGCGAGCAGCATGCTCTCCGGGATAAATCTCCTTATGTATATGACGGGTGTCCACTGGACTGTTCCGTACCTCCCGTTGATGCTTCCTATCCTCTCGTCCAGATACTTTCTCAGTGTTTTGTAGTGCTCAACGTTCGTCCTCGACGGGACGGCAACCATGACCATGACGACCTTCGTCTTCATCGACGGATTCTTGGAAAGGAACATCTCGAACGCATCTAGGCGCTGGAGTATTCCCTTCGTGTAATCCAGCCTGTCTATCGACAGTATGACCTTCCTCTCGCCTACCTGCTTCCTAAACAGCTTCATCTGCTTGGCGACATCATCCCTCTTTCTGCTTTCGCTGTACTTCTCGTAGTTTATGCCCATCGGGAACGCATCCGCTTTTATTACCCTTCCGTGCGCGTTTATCTGTCCAGCCTCATGCTCGTGACCGGTGAGGAAATGGACGCTGTCCAGGAAGTGCTTCACGTAGTCGTACTGGTGGAAACCGACCAGGTCCGCTCCCAGTATGCCTTCCACGAGCTCCTTCCTCCACGGCAGCAGCCTGAACACCTCGAACGACGGGAACGGTATGTGCAGGAAGAATCCTATGGTCAGGTCGGGCCTCTTCTCTCTTAGCATTTTCGGCAGCAGAAAGAGATGGTAGTCGTGTATCCATATGGTGTCGCCCTTCTTGGCGACCTTGAGTATGGATTTGAGGAACTTCTCGTTGACATTCCTGTATGCGTCCCACATATTCTTTTCGTATTCGGCATACTGTACGAAATAGTGGAAGAGTGGCCACAGCGTCTTGTTGCAGAACCCTCCGTAGTGAACCTCTATATCCTTTGAATTAAGGAAAACAGGAAAACTGCTGAACTTCCTTCTTAGTGTACTCTTTATTCTAGTCTTTTCTTTCTGATTTATCTTCTCGTCTTCCAGGCCGCACCATCCGAGCCACAGCTTTTCAGACTGCGTCTCGAAAGAAGCCAGTCCGGTCGCCAGTCCACCGATGCTCTGCCTGAACTCCAGAACACCTTTGATTTTTCTTACCGTCACCGGAAGCCTGTTCGAAACGACTATTATCCTTCCCATTGAATTTACATACACCTGTTTAGTTTCACGGTTTCATGTCTAATATAATTACCGGGTGCTTTTCGCCGGCAGAAGATAGTTGCTTATGAGGTTCATCCAGTCTATCATGAGCCTGGTAACGAGGAAGTTGTTCGTGACATGCAGCTTCCCCCGCCTTCCCATTTCATTCCTGAGCTTTTCATCCCTGAGCAGCTTGAGGACGCATGTGGAGAACCCATCTATGTCGTTCGGATTCCTAAGGAAGCCGTTCATGCCGTCCAGCACCTGGAATGGTATGCCGCCGACATTCGATGCGACGACCGGCGTTCCTTTGAACAGTGCCTCGGACACGACGAGACCGAAGCCCTCTCTGAGGGATTTCTGTATCACTACCGCCGATTCCTTCTGCATGCAGTTTACCATGACGTCGGTTGTGTCGAGCATGAGCTTTATGTCGTCACCGTACCTGCTCTCCTGCTTCATCCTTTCGGTCTTCTCGAAAATCTTCTGCCCCTCGGGGTCATCTACGGAGAACGATCCTATGAGTGCGAGCTGGCACTTCTCCTTTTTCCTGACCTTCTCGAAAATCTTTATGACGCCTGTCGGATCCTTCCACTTGTCGAATCTGGATATCTGGGTTATTATGGGTATGCTGCGGTCTATGTTCCTTTCCTCCAGCATCTTCCTCACAGTCCTGTCGCTTAGGGGGCGGTTCTTTGGGGAGAGAGGGTCTATTGAAGGGTACATGATTGACTGCGGCACGTCAAGTCTCTTCTTGTACTCCTCCTTCGACACCACGAAATGGTCGTACTTGTTGACGAACGACCTTATGTATCTCCATGTACTCATGTCGGGATCTGAAAGATCCATGTGGAACCTGCATATCCATGGCTGCTTCTTCTCGTAGAAATCTATCAGCGGCAGTGGCTGCGGGTCGTGCACTATGACCATGTCATGGTCCACATGAGTAAAGATAGAAAACATCTTGTTGGTGTTGTAGTACATCTCTTTCTTCTTGCGGGTGAGTTTCATGGACTCGCCCTGAAGGGAGTTGTGTATGCCTTTTGTCACGTTGAAGAAGTCGGACGAGCCGTGGAGCGTCCTCCATCCGAAATCTATGTCGAGCATGTTGAAGAGCACGATGCTGCTGTTGAGCATCTCGGCAACCCCTCCGCCGTGCGACGTCGAGTTTATGCACAGTATGTGCTTGTCTTTCAGTGGTTCCGCCTTGATTCTCAGTTGCTCAATCTGCTCTTTTCCTGCTATCTTTTCGTACTCCTTCAAAATTTTCATAATCGTTAATTTCCGGTATGTCCGTCTTTCACCGCTTTCCGTGCCTGAAGTATATGAAAGCCGCTATTGCCATCAGTGCCATTATCGCAGGCCACGTCAGTCCATAGAATGAGGCAGGGAATTCAATCTTGACCAATATGTCAACGAAGTCGCTTATATTCTGCTCCATGCCGGGTGTTGTGGAATTCGCGTAAACTGTGAACTTGTAGTTGTCTCCTATGTCAGATGTATACACATGAGCATGAATCGTCTTGGTCTCTTTCGGGCTGAGAGATATATTTATACTCCTGTTCCCTGGCGCCATCACGCCGTCAGATGCGTCAACGAACCTGACATAACTGTATCCGTCTATCATCACTTTTATGGTATTTTCCACTGACTGCCTGTTGGACACTGTGAGTGTCAGTACCTTGTAGCTTCCCAGCGTCATGTAGAGCCTGTCTATGTCTGTTGTGAGCTTCAGAGGCTTCAGTATCGTGAAGTACCCGGTTCCCGTCTCTATCCTGTTTCCTGCCCTGTCAGCAGCGAATCCTATGTAGCTTATATTGTAATCGTCAGTCCAAGGATTCACCTGGAAGTAGCACCTGTTTGAAGTTCCCGGACAGCGCATTTGGACAGGACTGCCGACAGCGTAGTTAGAGCCCACTGACATTGTGGTGTAGACTATTCCTGTCTCATTGACCCCAGTGTAGTCGTTGTTGTTGGGGTCGGCTATTATGCTGAAGTTCACAGGAACCGATGTGAAAAGTGTCTGGCCGTTGACAATCACAGCCTCGTCTGGGTCCTTGGCTTCGATTGACACAGAAGGCGGGTCTGTCCAGTCTATCCACGTGCCGTTGACGAACTGCGTATAGACATTCTTTATGTTGGCACATCCGTATGCATTGTCTATTGCTCTTGCCTGGAAGAAGAATGTATGGTTGTCTTCGCCTCTAAGAGCCGCTGCCACGCCATTGTCCGAATCATCCTGGTCGAAGTTCACGCTCGTGAAATCAACGCATCTTTCAAGGTTGCAATTCCCGCTTGACGGATTGTATACAAGAACCTCGTCTGTGTATATATTTGACAGGTCTGACCACTGCGTCCATGCCTGCTCCTGAGTTATCACGCTTCCTATGTTGTCTATCCTGTACCGGACCTGATAGCACTGGACTCCTGCATCTGCTACACCATCTATATCATTCCCGGACCACATAACCGGGAATACAGCACTGCTTATGTTCTCAATTGGAAGCCTTATGGTTGTCAGAGGTTGATGTGCATCAATTGTAGTGCATGTGCAGTACAGAGACGGGTCTGTTCCTCCTGCGGGATCACAGCTCCACTCGTTCATTATCTGAGTGTGAATAGTGTCCCTTGCCCTTATCCTGAAGCAGAATTCAGATTCGTCTGGTGCAGCAGCAAGGTTTAAGGTGTAGTAATCGGCTCCAGCTGGTACGAATGATGCATCGTGCCAGTTGTCAACATTATCAGTGAATGCTGCTGAATCCACATACTGCACATCGAATTCATCCGCATGGACATTGCTCGTCCATGTTATGTTGAATATCATTCCTGTAAGTGTGTCATTCGCAGGTGATGTGAATGTGGCATCAGGTGGAATGTTGTCAATATAAGGCAGAGTTGTTGTTGTCCAGTCACTCCAACTGCTTCCATCAGTTGCCCTGGCGCTTATGCGGACAATAGTTTCATTACGATTTACGATAACATCAGTCGAACGCCAGACGGTTTCCCACGGCTCTGTTGTCACTATTCCCAGGTCAACGTATGTGTCACCTGAGCCGTATGTTATGTTGAATTCCACCTGCTGTATCGGGTCGCCATTATCATCAACAACCGTTGCGTCAAATAGTATGTCGCCCCTTGTGCTATTGTATGTGATGTCAGTCACTCTCGGCGCCACTCCTGAAAAACAACAGACTTTCCTTGCATAAGCATCACAGTCACCTATGTGAGCATTCGTGTCAGCGCTGACAGATGCAAGACATACAGGGGCGACAGAGCATGAGCCGGTTTCATAAGTGCACCATATAAGCCCCCCGCCTGTTGAAAGGCATACCTCTGTATCATAATCAGGGTCAGGTGACGGTGCAGCCGGATTCTCGACATGGGAGTTGGTGGTATCTGTCAGCATGATTACAGGAGTGGAATCAATTCCTCCTGTGCAAGCCCTTCCGAGACCTGCAACACCGCTGCAGCACACAGCGAAGTGATAGTTGGTGTCGCTGTACAAAGCCGCATGGGAGTTGTCAGTATCATACATCCTGAAAGCAATCACCTCTCCCGGGCCATTGCATGGATTCACTGTGGTGTCGCGTACGTCGCATGCAAGGTTAGCACCCGCTGTCGGTGCCAGAAAAGTCAGCATTGCCATTGCTACCAGGAATGCCACTGAAAACCGTAAATTGTATTCGTTTTTCATAATATCATAAACCCAGTATCTGGAAATATTTCAGGCAGTGGTCCTTTGTGTTCTGGCTGACTATCTTTTCGCACATCGTCTTGTCCTTTGTCGCTATTGCAGTGTCGTGGTAATTCATGTCATCGCAGTCCTGCTGAGTGAATCTAGGATTGTCAATCATGCACTGGCTCTTGGGCTCTTCGCTGGAAGTCACACCCGAATTCTGGGGAACTGAAATATTCATGTCAACATAGTTGAAAAGCGCAAGTACAGTAAGAATTATAACAAAGACAGTGACAGATGCAAAAATCTCCAGCCTGTTCCTTGAAGCGTGATGAGCGATGGACTTGCCTGAGTCCTTTCTTCTTCTTTTGGCCGGCATAATAATGTTTTGATAAATGTTATTAATATATCAGCACTCAGTGATATTCTATAAAGCTTTTTATAATCAGTCTTCAAATCATCTTCATGAAAGTTTATGTGGCAACGAACATCATAGGCGTGTTCGCTTTTGATGATAAGAAGATGGTTGATTACAGCCTTTTCCAGCCTGACGCTGTAATCATAGCAGAGAAGCTGAAGGATGTCAGAAAAGGCGAGCTGATTCCCGAAGAGGAGAAACTGATAAAGGAACTGAAAAGGGCAGGTTACAAGAAGATAATCTGGGACAAGAGGATAGATTTCCCGGGAATGGAATGCCTCTACGAGCCTGACAATGTTGCCAAGACAATCCTCCAGAAAGACTACAGGAAACTCGCGCTCGAACTGAAGTTCGTCCCGACGCAGACAGAACTGAACAAGCTCCTTTCAAGGATTAACATCCAGCTTACCAAGTCCGAGCTCAGGAAGGAGAAAAAGGATGTCATACTGATGAGGGCCATCGGAGTTCTGGACGAGCTCGACAGGACCATCAACACGCTTTCGGAGCATATGAGGGAATGGTACGGGCTTTACTTCCCTGAAGCCGAGAAGCTGATAAAGGACCACGAGCATCTTGCAACAGCCATATCAACAGAAGGCAAGAGGGAGAACATTTCCGATTCGCGCGTTAAGAAGTATGCCTCGCTGTCAGCAGGCATGCCTTTCAATGGCGACGACCTGATAGCTGTGCAGGGATACGCCAAGGAAGTCAAGTCCCTGTACAAGACAAGGGACAACATCTCGCTTTACATACGCAAGGAAGCCAAGACATTCATACCGAACCTCACATCTGTGGCAGGACCTCTTATAGCATGCAGGCTCATATCACTTGCAGGCGGACTGGACAAGCTGGCAAAGCTTCCTGCAAGCACGATACAGCTTCTTGGTGCTGAGAAGGCGCTGTTCAGGCACCTGAAGAGCAATGAGAAGCCGCCCAAGTTCGGAGTCATATTTGCCCATTCTCTCATACAGGATGCTGACAGGAGCGTGCGCGGCAAGGTCGCAAGAATGCTTGCGTCTAAACTGATGTTTGCAGCAAGGGCGGATTTCTACACAGGAAAGAACATAAGCGAGAAGCTGATGTCAGACCTTACAACAAAAATCGGAACCTCGGCAAAGGTAAAGAAGAAGTAACCTGAAGTCAATAGCGGATACTGGAAAGGAACCTCTGGCTTCGTACTGGCGTGTCAGTGATTTGTGCTCATTTCAAACAATCCTCACAATACCATCCCTCGCCAGTAAGCCTGACACATGCGGATATCTCACCGCATGTATCGCAGACTGCGAGTTCGCTTCTGGAAAAGAGTTTTGGCCTGTATCTTCCGACGTCCTTTATCTTCGAGAAGCAAAAAAAGCAAACGCTTCTCTTCACACTGTTGTTCGTGTGTTCCGGCCATCTGTCTTCCCATATGCTTTCCCCGCAGATATGGCAGTTATTCATATTCAACACCTCTGTGGGAATGGCTGGATTCATGATTAAGTCTTGATTTTTCAATTAAAAAGAATTTCCATTCCGCGATTCATATATCGTGAAACTGTGTTTCAAAAACAAGCATTTATTTCCATATTTCAGATAAGTGGTTATGAAGAGTGTATTCGACGGCATTTTCAGGAGCGGCAGGAAGCTCTTCACAATGAGCATGATACGCGGCTACAGGGAGTATACAAGAAGCACTGTGTCGGAGGGCGGGAAAGTCTACAGGGAGTGGGACCCCGGAAAGAGCAAGCCTGCTGCTGCGATAATGAAAGGCATAAAGAAATTTCCCCTTTCCAGGGGGTCGAAGGTGCTTTACCTCGGCGCTGCTTCAGGAGCCACATGCAGCTTCTTCTCGGACATAATAGGAGAGGACGGTGTCATATACGCGGTCGAGATATCGGAGAGGTCAGTGAGAGACCTCAACAACACTTCAGAGGCGCGCGGCAACATAGTCCCCATACTTGCTGATGCGAGGAAGCCCGAGGAATACGAATGGGTCGAACCCGTGGACGTAGTCTTCCAGGACGTCGCCAGCGATGACCAGGCGCAGATACTCGTGAGGAACGCCGGGAAGTTCCTGAAAAAGGGCGGCTATGCGATGATAGCCATAAAGTCGAGAAGCATAGACGTCACAAAAACCCCCGGGGAAGTGTACAAAGACCAGCTTGAGATAATGGAAAAGAAGATGAAGGTGCTGGAAAAGGTGGAACTTGACCCGTTCGAGAAGGACCACCTTTTTGTCATCATGCAGATGAGGACCTAGCTTCCTTTACGATAGACATAATCCTTTTCTCGAATTCCGGCCAGTCCCTGAGAGGCACGACTGCCCCTGCAGCCTTCACATGGCCTCCGCCCGAGCCTATTCCCTTTACAGCCTTCTTGAGAATGTCGTTCAGGCTTATGTCACCCTTCTGGTAGCGTGCAGAGACCTTCATCATGTTGCCGCTCTTCTTGATTACGAAAATAATTTTATCAGGATTCATATCCGCCAGCCTTGTGGATATGGTCGATGCAATGCTCAGCTGGCTGTCAATCCTGTAGAATATCATGCCAAGGTCCGGAAATTCAACAGCCTTCTCCCTGAAACCGGACATCTTTGAATTTATCTCGCCTTCAACCTTATCGAAGCATCCCCTGAAGTATCGGTTATCAGCAGCGTCTTCCCATTTCTCTATTCCCCTCATGTATCCGACGCTCTTCTCAGCGCCATTCACCCCGTCCTTTATTACTGTTGCCATAATCTCCTTTGCAAGGAGGCTGAGCTTCGAATCATCACCTTTTCCTGTTTCAGGGTACGCTTTTTCCGCTTCCCTGAGAATGTAGGCGCAGTCATCGAATGCATGGTCCCCGATAACGCTCACTGCCGCAATCCACAGGTATGGTGAAACGTCTTTACCCATCTCCTTCATCAGCTCATAGACCATGACACCGGCAGGTATGTAGTCCTTGCTGTCAAATCTCGGATTTATGTGTATAGTATTCGGAGAGTTCATGTCCTTCTCCGCTATATGATGGTCTATGATTACCATCTTCAGCTCCGGCATGACTTTCTGAAGGTCTTCAAGTTTATCGGCTTCCTGGTCCAGCGGAAGGTCCAGCATTACCATGACATCAGGCTTCTTGTTCTTGAGATGGCTTACAAGCCTGTTATTCAGCACAGGCCCTTCAAGGGGGTATGTCTCAAACTCCGGATAGAACTTCAGGAATATGGAGACAGCGCTTATGCCGTCCGTATCAGTGTGATAGAACACTATCTTTTTCTCCCCGTTTCCAAGAAAATCTGGAAGCCTGTCTGTATGCGTTTTCATCTTGTTAATTGTATTGCGGCTTAAAAATGGGCAGCGGTCTTACGCTTGTTTAAAACCATATTCTTCTCTATTCAAAAAATGCGTCTGGTTTGGCTGTATGGAATCTTTACTTGCAGCATCGCTGAGTTCGGTGGAATATCTGTAAAGAATTGCTTCCCATGAATCAGTCTTTCCCTGATCGTATCTTTCAAGAAACTCGTTCACTGTCTCATTCCTTATTTCGAAATCGTAGTAGTACACGTTTTCTATGTATCTGAGAAGTTCGTGGCCCGGATTGGATGATTCGAGCTTTAGGTAACTTCTGCTCACGAGTGCTATTGCCGTATCCTGATCGATTGCCCGATCATCCATTAATAATATTGCAGAAGATATTTTTAAGCCTTGTCAAAGTCGAACACTGTCTCAGACTTCTCAAAGATGACCGAGCCCTTTCCATCGCCTTTGATTTCGCCGAAATGAACTGCTTTCCCGCCGACTCCCAGAAGAAGACCCTTCTCATGCTTTTTGAGCAATTCACGCGTCTTTTTGTCAGCCGATATCCACAGTTCTATCTTGTCATGCACCATCAGCTTAGCCTCTTTCCTCTTTATCTGCACGTTCCTGCAGAATTCCCTGAGAAGCGCCTCTTCCATTAGCACTTCCCCGAGTGCGAGCGTTCCATTTGAGAATTCCCTTCCCTTTGCAGGCTTTCTTGTGGCAACAGATACCTTCTTGACATTTGCCATCTCCTTTATGACACCAGCAAAATTCTTTATGGCTTTAGCGCCATCCTTGTCGGTCTTGACTATCAGTTCCCTGAGCGGCCACCTGAGCTTTATTGAATTCTCATGCCTGAGTGCATTCGATGATTCAACGAGGTCCTTGACTATGTCCATTCCGTCCTCAAGTTCTCTGTTCACAAGCTTCAAGTCTGGCTTCGGCCATAGCTGAAGGTGAACGGATTCCTTTCCATAAAGGTCCTTGTATACATGGTCTGCCACATACGGCGTTATGGGAGCCATTATCTTCAGCAGGTTCTCCAGAACATAGTTGAGCGTATACACAGCCGCATCCTTGTCCTTTCCGGTGTACCATGGATTGACCCTGTTGCGGATTATCTTTATGTAGTTCCTTGAGAAGTCCTCGAATATGAATTCCCTTATGCCCTGAACGAGCCTGTGCATCTCGAATCCTCTGACTGACTCTTCCTTCGCGGAAAGGCTGTTTATCCTGCTGATTATCCATTTGTCCTCGGCATTCAGCACAGGCTTTTTGGCAACTTTCCTGTCAGCGTACATCTTTATGAAAGAGTAGGTGTTCCAGAACACCGTGAACATCCTTGACGTCTCCTTTATGTCATTCCAGCTGAAGTAGAAGTCATTCCACAGCGGGCTTGAAAGAAGGTAGAACCTGAGTGCGTCCCTTCCGTGCTTGCTCAGTATCTCGTCAGGGTCTATGAAATTTCCCTTGGACTTCGAGAGCTTTATGCCTTTGACGTCCATGACGAATCCGTGCATCATGACATTTTTGAAAGGTGTCTTGCCGAATGTCAGGACGCTTGTTATCATCTGACTGTTCCACCATCCCCTGAACTGGTCGGGGCCTTCTGTCTGGAATGATGACGGCCACATGCTCTCGAAAAGCTCCTTCTTTCTCGGGTATTCGAGGGATGCCCATGTGCACACGCCTGAATCGAACCAGACGTCAAGCACGTCAGGCACTCTGCTTACGGGTTTTCCGCAGTCCGGACATGACAGCTTCACATTGTCTATCGCAGGCCTGTGGAAGTCTATCTCCTTCTTCAGTCCGCCTTTCTCCTTAAGCTCTCTGTACGAGCCTATGACCTGTATGTTGCCGCAGCTGCATTCCCATATCGGCAGCGGAATGCCCCAGTATCTCTGCCTTGATATCGGCCAGTCGCCGAGGTTCTCAAGCCAGT
>CAZXIU010000003.1:33167-37038 GCA_964640865.1 uncultured archaeon
ATGCCCCAGTATCTCTGCCTTGATATCGGCCAGTCGCCGAGGTTCTCAAGCCAGTCGTTGAAGCGGTCTCCTGCCCATTTAGGCATCCATTTGACCTTCCTGTTCTCACTGAGAAGCGTGTTCCTGGCAGCTGTTACCCTGAAGAACCACTGGTCAACACCTACCTGCAGAAGGGGGGCGCTGTCTCTCCAGCATATGGGATAATCGTGTGTGTATGGGTGCTTGTAGACGAGCATTCCGTCATTCTCAAGGTCTTCAATTATCCCGGCATCGACAACCCTTGCCTTCTTTCCTGCGTATTTTCCTGTTTCAGGCCCGAGCTTTCCGCTGACATCCACAGGGCATACTGCAGGAAGTCCCTGCTTCGTGCCCTCGTCAAAGTCTTCCTTGCCATGACCTGGTGCTGTATGGACAAGACCTGTGCCGTCCTCAAGATGAACGTACCTGTCTGAGAGTATGACCCTGTGTGCATCCTTCATTTCCGGCATCTTCATGTGCTTTGCAAGAGGAGCTTCGTACCTGATGCCCTCCAGGTTCTTGCCGGGGAATGTCCTGACTATATTATAGCCGGCCTCTATGGCTTCCATGATTGGCTGTATCCTTTCTTCTGCAATTATCCATGTCTCGCCGTTGCTCATCTCCACTTCCGCATACTTGAACTTCGGATGCACCATCACGCCGGTGTTTCCGGGAAGCGTCCATGGTGTTGTGGTCCATATGACCAGGAACTTGTTTTTATCATCCTTAAGCCTGAATTTAACATAAACAGCGTTGTCTGTCTGCTTGGTGTACTCTATTTCGTTGTATGCGACAACAGTCTCGCATCTCGGGCATACGTGCACAGGATACTTGCCTTTGTAGAGGTAACCGTTTTCAAATGATTTCTTGAATGTGTGCCATGCGCCTTCTATGTACTGGTTGTCAAGCGTCAGGTAAGGCCTTTTCCAGTCCATCCAGACACCCAGATTGGAGAACTGGTCATTCATCACGCCTATGTACTTCGTGGCGAATTCACGGCACTTCTTGATGAATTTGTCTATTCCATAGTCCTCTATATCCTTCTTGGATGAGAATCCAAGGTTCTTTTCGACCTTTGTCTCTATCGGTGTCCCGTGGGTATCATACCCCGGCTGGTCCCACACGTTTTCCCCAAGCATCCTGTGGAACCTGAGGAAAGAGTCCTTGATTATCTTGTTCCATGCTGTTCCCATGTGTATCGAACCCGTTGCATACGGCGGTCCGTCTATGAAATAGAAGCGCTTGCCTTTTGCCCTTGCCTTTCTGAGCTTCTCGTATGTGCCGTCCTTCTTCCAGAAGTCTGCTATTTCGTTTTCTATGTCATTAAAGCTGTACGTCATCTAGTCACCGTTCTTAAGTAAATAATAATTATATCCTTTTATTAATGCGTCCTTGCTGGCCTTTATGATGTCATCTGACATGCCCGACGTGGACCATGTATTGACTCCGGCCCTGAACTCTATGAATACCTCGACCATTGCTGCAGTGGCCTTGTCCTGGTTTATTATCCTTACCCTGTAGTTGGTCAGTTTGAGCTCTTCGACATCGAACTTCTTTGAAAGAGCCTTTCTCATCGCAATATCAAGTGAATGAACAGGGCCGACCCCTTCTGCAATCTCATGGAATATCTCACCTTCCACAGACACCTTTACCTCAGTCTTGGCATCAACTTTTGATGAGACCTCGGTTTCATAGCTAAGCAGTTCGAACAGGTCTTTCCTCTTGCCAATCTTCTCTGAAAGTGCAAGGAACAGCTCTGCATCCGTTGTCACAAGTCCACTGCTAATCGCTTCCGCTATCTCAATGACAGCCGGATGATTCTTGCTGAGCCTGTATCCATGCAGCCTTGCTGAGTCGACGATGCCCGCTCTTCCGGCCTGCTCGGATATGCTGAAAAGCCTGCTGTTTCCGACGTCTTCAGGATTCATGTGCTCATAAGTCTTTGGGTTTTTCAGCATGGCGTCTATGTGAATGCCCCCCTTGTGGCTGAAAGCGTTCGTTCCTACGAATGGCTTGTTTTTAGGCAGGCTGAACCCTGTCATCCGCGATATGTATCTTGAAAGGCTGAAAATTTCCTTCATGTCTATATTCAGATTAAAACCCAGTTTTACAGATGCAAGGGGGAGGAATTCGCACCAGTCGAGATTCCCGCACCTTTCACCGAGGCCGTTCATGGTACCCTGTACGTGCGTGATGCCGTTCTTTAATGATGACAGCGTGTTCATGACAGCCATCCCCGTGTCATTGTGCGCATGAAGCCCAAGCTCCCCGTTTATTTCATTTCTGACAGCTTTTGTTATAGCGTCTACTTCCCATGGCATGGAACCTCCGTTTGTATCGCACAAAACCAAAGCACTTGCATCTTTCGCAGCCTTAAGCACCTTCAGTGCATATTCAGGATTCGCCTTGTATCCGTCGAAGAAATGCTCGGCGTCGAATATCACATCAGTGCCGTGGGATTTGAGATATTCTATAGTTGCTGAAATCATTTCAAGATTATCTTCAGGTGTTGTCCTGAGGACGTCTTTTACATGAAGGTCCCATGTCTTTCCGAATATTGCTATTACATCGGCTTCCGTTTTCAGGAGGTCGTCTATCTTACGGTCTTTTTCCGGACTTGGACTTGTCATTCCGAATGCCGCAATTTTCGCTTTAAGACCATTACCCCTTAATTCTTCAAAGAATTTCTTGTCACCCGGATTTGAGGACGGCCATCCGGCTTCTATATAATCAAAACCGAAATCAGAAAGTTTGCCGCTTATCGACAGCTTGTCTTCAAGGCTGAATTTCAGGCCGCGTGTCTGAGCACCGTCTCTGAGTGTAGTGTCATACAGAACAAGTTTTTTCCCGGTTTCAGGACTGATAAAATCTGTTACTTCATTCCAGGATCCGGCATTCACCCTTCATATCAGCACCTGAACTAGTTATGTGGACATTCATTTAAAAAGGTTAGGACTCTGCTGGATGAAAAATATTAAAAGTTTTCGAGTCAATATACATATGGCGAAGATAATTTCGGATGACATAAGGGATTTCAATGGGATGACCATAATTCCCGGATGGACATCTGACGGCGTGAATTACAGGAATGCCGACCTTTCTGTAAAGCTTAGCGATGAGATAGAGCTTACCTATCCTTTCATAGGCGCTGCCATGACGTCTGTTGTTAATAGGGAATTTTCAGAAGCCATGGCCAAGAACGGGATGATGGCTACCATACCGACAAGTCTTAGCGTCAGGGATGCTGTGGACATAGTCAGTCACATAAAGGACAATGAACTGAGGCGCGGCGACCTTGAGATACTCGAGAGTCCGACGATTATAAGGACTCATTCTGATGTCAATCATAAGCCGCATAAGCTTAATGATGCGATGAAGCTGTACAACGAAGTCGGCCATTCTGTGATACCGGTATGTGACAAAGAGGGAAAGCTTCAGGGGCTTTTCAGATATCAGGAGGGCATACCTCACGAAGTTCTGGAAATGGACCTTCTTGATATAATATCTGCCGGAAAGAACGGGAGGGAAGATTTCATTCACATAGTCAAGCCGTTTGACAGGGAACTGAGCAAATACGGAATTGATTATGCTATGCTCAGGGACGGAAGTGAGAGGGTGCATAACATGATATCAGAGCGCAGCAGGATGGATAAGAAAGGATATGTTCCTATTGTGTCAGCAGACAGCACACTCAAGGGACTGGCATTCAAATACAAGCACAAAGGCAGTTACGTGGCTGCTGCAATTCATACATATGACTGGCATGAAAGAGCTGAAGCGCTGATTGATGCAGGGGTTGACATGCTGGTCATAGATTCTTCTGACGGTGCGACTGATTACGTCGTCAACACTA
>CAZXIU010000004.1:0-30068 GCA_964640865.1 uncultured archaeon
GGATAAGCATGATCGCTACGGTCTCCGTGAGAGAATTCGTCTTCAGGAATGTATCTAGTCATGAACGGGTTGTTTCCGGGTATAATTACTCTTCTGGAATTCTCAGGCTCCATGATAATAATTGACAGCGAAAGAATTAATATGAAGCCTATGCAGATGAGACGCCTTTCGATTTTTTCACTGTTGTTATGCTGTCTGCTGCATCCTCCATTGCTGTGTCATGCGTCACAACTATCATCTGCGGAAGCACGCTGGTCTTCCTGAGAACTTCTATCAGGTCCTGCCTTCTCTGCTCGTCCAGGAATATTGTCGGTTCGTCAAGCATGACTGTCTCTGCGCTTGTCCCGGCAAGCGTCCTTGCTATACCGAGCCTCAGCGCGAGGGCTGCTGCAACGCGCTCTCCCCCGCTTATCATATCGGATGTCGTTTTCCCTCCGGGTCCGTAAAGCGTTATGTCATAGTCATCTGACAGTGAAATATCCGAATATTCGAAGTTGAATTCCCTGAAAAAATCCTGTATGTGCTTCTCTATCACAGGCACCGAGCGTTTCCTGAGTTCCAGCTGCAGGCCTGACTTATCGAACAGCGACCTTATCTCATTAAGTATCCCTATGAACTCCACAAGCCTGCTGTGCTCTTTCTTCCTTCTGGTAAGCATATCCATATCCTTCTTAAGGCTGTTTTCAGTGTTCTCAAGCCCCTGAAGATTTCCTTCCTGCTTTCCGTATGCCTCCCTGAGCGCTGAGACCTCTGACCTGAGCTCTTCCGAAGATTTCCTGATGGCAGCTGCGTTTTTTCCCGCGTTCTCAAGCCCTGATATCTTCTTTTCCAGCAACACAAGCCCTGCTTTCAGTTCATTCGTCTTTTCAGTGGATTCTTTCAATGAACCAATGAATACATCTTTTCTGGAAAGCGTTATCCTCAGCTCATTAAGCCTCTTCTCGCTCGCCTCGTTCTTCAGCGCGTCCGCTTTCATTTTATCCAGCTTGGCTACCAGAGATGCCCTCTCACCGGAATTCACTTCAAGCTGCTTCTTTATGGCAGATGACTTCTCACGCTTTTCAGCGGACATTTTCTTCATGTGCTCTTCGTCAAGTGCGGAGCCGCACATGGGGCATGTCTTCTTCTCAGCGAGGTCTTCTGCGCTGAACTCTTCCAGTTCCTCAAGCCTGCTCCTCAGCGAGCCTTCTGACACGTCGAGCCTGCTGAGCGATTTGGATATCTCAGCTGCTGTTCTTTCATAATCATTCCTCCAGCTTTCAGGGAAATTTTTCGAGATGTATGATTCCTCTTTCTCTGATGCTTCAATGGAATCCAGATGTCTCCTGCTTTCTGATGCACGCTGGCCTTCTGCATTAAGCCTTGACGCAATGTCCTCCTTTCTTACCATGAGTCCGTGGTAGGTCTTCTCATCAGCGGAAAGCCTGAGCAGGTCTGCCTCGGCCTTCTTCAGCTTCTCCCCGGTTGCTGAGATGCTTTTCTGTGTCTTCTTCATCCGTTCCCTGACTTCTTCAATGCCTGATTTTGCTTCCTCAAGCCGCCTTTCTGTCTCGCCTGACCTCATTATCTCTCCCTCTGCGAGTGTTTTCCTTTCCCTGTATATCTCTGTCAGCGGACGCATGCCTTCCCATACCTTCTCAACGGATTCTATTCCCAGGAGCCTTCCTATAATCTGCTTCTTTCTTGACGGTGTTTCCGTGAGCAGTTTCTCGATTTCACCCTGCCTGACGTATATGGCATTCATGAAGATGTGCCTGTCTATGCCCAGTATGGATGATATCTCTTCATCCACTCCGCTGTCGCCTGACCTCATCTCCTTCTCTGTTCCGTCAATGATGAACAGATTCGAGTCCGTTGCGTTCTTCGTTCTCTTTCTGATGACCCTGTATGCCTTTCCGTGGCTCGTGAACACAACGCTGACTGACATCTCCTTCTGCCCCCTCCTGACAAGGTCTTCAATGTTTCCGGAATATTCCTTGAAGAGTGCGAATGATATGGCCTCGAATATGCTGGTCTTTCCTGCACCGTTTTGTCCGAGTATGACGTTTATTCCCGGCCCGAATTTCACTTCCGTGTCCGCATGCGACTTGAAGTTACGGAGTCTCACCGAGTTTATTATCATTTATTGCCTCCGAGCCTGCTGAGGAACTTCTCGGATTCCTCTATTGCAGCTTCTGCATTCCCTTCGGAGAGCATCCTGAAAAGCGCTGATGCCAGCCTTGATTTTTCGTTCTTCCCCAGTATCTCGTCTATTATCTCATCTATCTGGTTCGGACTGAATGAACGCTCTACTTTAAGGCCTTTGACAGACTCTGCCGAATAGTTCATCCTTAATGTGAGAACAGCACCTGAAAGCTTCTCCTGAAGAATGTCGTGAACTGCCGATTTCTCCAGTGTCCCTTCCTTCACATCGAGATACAGCATGGGCTTCCTGCTGAGCTGGCCGAGCCTTCCGAGAAGCTCTTCCGCAAACTTTTCCAGCGAACCTGAATCTGTTTTTTCTTTTAATATTTCCCTCTCAAGGGGTATGTCGATGTTCTGGACAGACGGCTCGTCCCCGTGCATGTCGACAAGCGTGAATCCCTTGCCTCTCCTCTTGTAATCGTCTATCTCATTCGCGCTCCATAGGTCTGCTGAGCCGGGATATACCAGCTTCCCCAGGCCGAAGCTCTCGGTTATGCGCGCATGGATATGCCCCATCGCGTAGTAGCTGAAATTCTTCGGGATGTCATCCATGCTTATCTCGTAGCCGTTCTTGAGATGCCTGTCTGTTCCCTGGTGCATCATCAGGATGGATTTCTTTTTGCCTGCTTTCTGCGAAACTATCTTCAGTTGCTCCTTCAGCATGGAATCCTGATGCTTCGGATAATAAGGCACTCCGCCGATGAAAAAATCATTGTGCATGACGAAGGGATCTTCCTCAGTCAGGAGGCGAACGCCCATGTCCCTGAAAAGTACCTGAGGGGGCAGCGAGCCGCGCCTGAAGAGCATGTCATGGTTTCCTGTTATAGCATAAACCGGTATTCCCTTTTCCCTGAGCTTCGTGAAGCATCTCTGCGCCACCCAGAGCGCCCTTGGCGGTGGCTTGGGGACATCGAAGAGGTCGCCTGTATGGAGTACAAAGTCCGGTCTCTCCTCTATTATCTTCCGTACGGCATTCTCGAATGCCCTGTAGAAATCCGTCTCCCTTTCGTATATTCCGTACTGCCTGAAGCCGAGATGCGTGTCCGAAAAATGCGCGAATTTCATGGTAAACACCGGGTGTAATCTTTTTGGAAACGTGATTAATAATGTTTTAAAATATCAATGCCCCATTGTTAGTGATGAAAAATTCAATTCATGTAGAGGTGTTCAGATACCACGGATTTCCGCTGGACAGATACGCTGACGTCGATTCGTGGAACGGTCATCTGGTTATAAACACCAGCACGGGCAACGGCGTCTACGTGCCGGAGAACAGCGGAGAGCCCGGAGGGACGTTCCGCCATGGCTCCGACGGGATGCCGTCTTCATCCGATTCCAGAATGCTGGAGATAGACCAGAATCATTTCTCGAGACTCAGGAAGTATGCGAGGGAGTCCGACGGGTCAATTTCCGAGTATTTCAGGGATAAGATAATTAATCTGATATCGGATAATATATTATGAAAGTGGATTTTACCCTCATCATCGTAATCGTGCTGGCAGTTGTGGTGTTCGCTGTTCCCGCAGGTCTCTACGCAATGGAGCAGTTAAGGGACAAGACCCCGGTGATAACGGATTACTGCAGTGCCAACGGATTCCTTGAGGTATATCCGTGCATAGACGGCTCGTTCCAGGCAATAAGGGAATCATATTCAGAGGGATTCAGGATAGTCAGGCCGGACGGCACAGGATTCGACTGCCCGTTCACGCTTCCGCAATATCAGGTGGGCGAATGCGCTGAATACACCACAGGAGGCATGTGCGGCTACATGGACAACATATGCGGAAATAACAATGCATGCGTCTCAGATTTAGACTGTGCAGGTGAATGCATTAACTGGTCATGCTCTAGTTGAGCTTCGATTCGCCCCTGTCGAGCGCTGATGCCACTTCCGGGCTGACATCGCTGTTTTCAGAATTCCTTAATAGTCTCCTGTATTTGTCAGGGTCGAAACCCCTCATTTCCTCAATGCCGGCGCATACACTTTCAAAAAGCTTTGCTCCCACTGAATTGTCAGTCCTTGCTGAAGCGTCCTTTTCCTTACACTCAACACCAAGCTCGAATGCCTTCCTCTCGAAATCATTGATGTAAATGCTCACTGTGCTCTCAAGTATCATGTTCTCTTCATCAGTACCGCTGAAATATGGGCTATTTCCAATGTTCTGTAACGGCAACATGAAACGCCCGAAACCGAAGTTCTTGAGCAGTGTGCTGTCAAGTCCTTTTTTTCCGAGTTCATGCATACGTTCATCGCCATTGAATTTAATGTCAATGGCATTGTATGCGCGGAAAAATGCACTGACATATGAACCGACATCAATGTCTGAAAAAGTTGTATTTCTGGGCTTGCTGTGATATCCCATATATTGTATATGTCCGAAAAACATTTAAGGGGATATGCATGGATTTCACAGTTGATGTTAAATTACTTTCTGCCAAAATAATAACATGAAAGCGAACCTTGTCAACATGCAGTTCTATGCGCTCCTTTTCGCAATACCGTTAGTCATAGGCAATAATATAAGCTCAGACACAAGGCAGAGGGACACCGATGAGATGGAAATGAGAAATATACGTGAGATTGTATACTCATCGCTTGATTCCCATGCAGTGACCCCCGAAGACATACCAAAACGATGCCACGGATACATTGAGCTGATGGACGCTGACATGGATGGCGACCTTGACAGCTTCTACGTATGGGGCAATCCGGACGGCCGCAGTGTCAGGCTTCCTGTTTTCAAGGACGGAAACGGAGTAGTCTTTCCCACTGTTTCAAAGCGTTCTCTCACACCTATCGAGATACCACCCGGAATCCAGAAGAGCACTTATTTCGTGGACATTGACATGGACGGCGACAATGACGCTGTCATGATTGATTACGGAAGCAGGGGACCTGTAGCTTTTCCGCTTACGAAGAAAGTCGATGAGCCCCCAAAAACCTACATGATATGAATTTTCTTTCGGCACGAGCATGAAAGCTTTTAAGTAATAATGAACATATGTCCAATATATGGCAAGGCCCAAAAAGACAAGGATGGTTCACAGCGAGCCTGAGATAACATACTTCAAGCCCGCAAGGGTAGCCCTCAGGGACCTTCGCGAAAACTCGCTTACTCTTGAGGAAATCGAAGCAGTCAGGCTGAAGGACCTCGACGGTCTCGACCAGGAGGAATGCGCGAAAAGGATGCATGTCTCCAGAACAACATTCCACAGGGTTCTCGGTTTGTCAAGAAAGAAGATCGCTGATGCCCTGCTGAACGGCAAGGCTCTCAGGATAGGCGGAGGCGACTACATGCTCGGAAGAGGGGAAAAGGGCGGCAGGGGATTCGGTCCCGGAGGGGAATGCGTCTGCCCCGAATGTGGTCGGAAGGTTCCCCATGACAGGGGCATTCCGTGTTTCGAGTACAAATGCCCTGACTGCGGCACACAGATGACAAGGACTTCTCCGGATAAAGGATGACAGCCATGAACAATGAAGTGACTGATGCTTTCAGGAAGTCCGGAAAATCACTCTACAACAGCCTTCCGGTGCTGGCAGGCGTGGTACTTCTCATAGGTCTTGTCAGTTCTCTTGTTCCGCATTCTGTTTATAGTAGCATCTTCAGCCGTAATCTTCTTATAGACTCGGTTATCGGAAGCGCTGCAGGAAGCTTTCTTGCGGGAAATCCTGTGACCAGCTATGTTCTCGGAGGCGAGATGCTCAGCCAGGGCGTAAGCCTTCTGGCAGTTACGTCATTCCTTGTCGCGTGGGTTACGGTTGGGATGGTGCAGCTTCCTGCTGAATCCATACTTCTTGGACGGAGATTCGCTATCCTGAGGAATGCCATAAGCTTCGTCTTTTCAATTCTGGTCGCATTTGTAACTGTTTACATAACGGGGATGATATGATGGGAAGTGAGAACAGCCACAAAAGCGTGTATTTCCTTATTTCTGTTATTGCTCTGTATTTTCTTACAGCTGTATTCAGATGGGATGCTGTGATGCAATCGCTTGGTTTCTCATATAACATTTCACTCAATGTGATTCCCGTATTCGCAGCCATCTTTCTGATAATGGCCGGGTTCAATTACTTCATATCGCCGCAGAGCATAAAGAAGCACATAGGGCGTTCATCGGGCATCAGAAGATGGATTTTCGCTGTTGCCGGAGGCATAATATCAACAGGCCCTATCTACATGTGGTATCCAATGCTCAAGGACCTCAGGAAGCACGGGGTCAGCTACGGTTTCATCGCAGCGTTCCTGTACAACAGGGCGGTCAAGATACCCCTCCTGCCTCTTATAATAGTCTATTTTGGGCTGGAATACACGATTGTGCTCACAGCTGTGATGATTGCAGCTTCCCTTGTGCAGGGCATCATTTTTGAAGCACTTGAAGGAGGTGAATTCATATGATAAAAGCTGTCTGCTCAAAAGGAAAGGACATATCATCGGAAGTCAGCGAAGTCGGCGCAAGGGCTGCTTATTTCCTGATATTCGACGGCAAAAAGCTTGTCAAGTCAATAAAGAACCCTTTCAGCTCAGGAGGCGGAGGAGCTGGTTACAGCGCTGCTGAGATGCTCTCTGACGAAGGGGTGAAGATGGTCATCAGCGGAAAGGTGGGACCCAACATGGTCACTGCGCTGAAGGACAAAGGCATGACATACAAAGAAATCCATGGAGTCAGTGCTGAAAAAGCTGCGGAAATGCCGTCAGACTGATGGAAGTTTTATAAACTATTATGAACATATGTTCATTATGTTTAATGTAAAGGGGGTGTAAATTATGCCAGGAGGAAATGGAACAGGTCCAGCAGGAATGGGCCGAATGACAGGAAGAGGAATGGGTTACTGCAACGGTTTTCAGGCTCCGGGATTCGCTAGTGCGGGTTTCGGAAGAGGCCGGGGAAACAGATTCTGGGCAAGGAACACAGGACTTCCGGGATGGCAAAGAGCCAATATAGATTACCAAGCATATCCCGTAGTACAGCCAACAAAAGAGCAGGAAATTCAGTACCTTGAAGAAGAAAAACAAATGCTAAAACAGGAACTTGAATCAATCAAGCAAAGTATAAAATCAATAGAAAGCAAAATGACGGAAATCAAAAAATAAGAGATTCGTTACCGAAAATAACAGAAGGAGGTAGTAACATGAAGATAGCAGTAAGTTCGACAGGTCGGGGACTAAAAAGCCAGTCAAGTCAGGTTTTCGGAAGATGTCCTTGGTTTGTCATAGTAGAAACCGACGGAAAGAAGATAATAGCTCATAAGGATGTTCAGAATAATGCAGCGATACAGGCTGCCGGCGCAGGAATAGCATCAGCACAGTTAGTAGGAAACGAAGGCGCTACAGCCGTCATATCGGGCGCTGTTGGTCCCAGAGCATTCAGCGTTTTTCAGCAAGTCGGAATAGAAGCCTATCTGGGAACCGGAGGAACCGTTGAAGAGAATGTAATGCTTTTCATTAACGGAAAACTTTCCAAAATAAACACTCCGGGAATGATGGGCACAGGAATGGGAGGAGGCTTTGGTTCTGGTACAGGCCGTGGTATGGGATTAGGCCGAGGCGGAGGATTCGGAGCAGGAAGAGGAATGGGGAGACGGCAATAAGCTGCATCCATAAGGGTTGATATGAATGAAAATTGCAATACCACTAGTAGAAAATAATGGAATAGAATCAAGGATACATCCGCATTTCGGTCACATCCAGTTCATAGGTGTTTACAATTCATCGGACAAAAAGCTTAAGATAGTTGATGTAAAACCCACTGATGGATGTTCTCCTGTAGCAGCAATTGAAAATCTCAGGGTAGATGCCATATACACATTCGGTATGGGCAGCAGGGCTATCGAACTTTGCAAAAGAATGAAAATAAAACTCAAAACAGGCACATTCACAACAGTTAAAGAAGTCTCTGAAAATCTCGATAAGCTGAACGACCTTAAAGAAAGTTGCGGACACTGAAATTATCCATATACGGAAATGTAGTATGTGTATGAAGATAGTTGTAACAGGAGGTAAAGGCGGGACTGGAAAGTCAACAGTAGCGACTGCACTGTCATCAGAGCTTTCAAGTAAAGGAAATGTACTGCTCTTTGATGCGGATGTAGACTGCCCGAATGACCATCTTATACTCTCGACAAAGAGAAAGAAAATCAAAACAGTCACTCAAATTATACCAAAATGGGATTTCAGTAAATGCATAAAATGCGGAAGATGTTCTGAAGTGTGCAAAACCAGTTCAATTGTCCAGATAAAGGGAAAATATCCTATATTTGTTCCGGAGCAGTGTAGTGGGTGCAAGGCATGTATGATAGCATGCCCCACTGGCGCTATAGGAAAAACACATAAAAATATAGGTACAGTATACGAAGGCAGAAACGGAAATGTCGATTTGATAAGCGGAGACCTCAAACCAGGAGAACCTGTTTCTGAATTCGTTGTCCATGCGGCAAAGGAAATTGTAAACAAGAGGAACAAAGATTATGACTTCATAATAACTGATACAGCCGCTGGTACACACTGTGATGTCATAACAGCACTTCTTGATAATGACATTGCACTTGCAGTTACTGAGCCCACCCCACTAGGTGCCCATGATCTGGAACTAATACTGAAACTGATGAAGATATTGAAGGTAAAAGGAAAGATAGTTCTGAATAGATCCGATGTCGGGGATTCAAGGTTGATAGAAAAAATATCGAAAAAGTATGACACTGAAATAATAGCAAGGATACCATACAGCAAATCCGTGATGCAAAGCTATTCAAGGGGAGAAGCTGTAATTGAACCCAACATAAAATCACTTGCAGGGAGACTGATGAAATGAAGGTAACCATAGTATACGATAACAATGCAAAGGACGGACTCAATTCAGGACTGGGATTTTCATGCTTAATCGAGGGTGAAAAAAATATCCTTTTCGACTGTGGAGACAAAGGTAAAGAACTGATAGAGAACATGAAAAAACTTAGAATAGAACCATCATCAATAGACATCATAGTGTTATCTCATGATCACTGGGACCACACAGGAGGTCTTGACATGCTACTTGATTTAACGGATAATGTGACAGTAGTAATTCCTGTTTCGTTTTCCGATGAAACAAAAGATATTATCAAAGGGAGAGCTGATGTCATTGAAATTGATGAAGCCAGAAAAATATCCAGTGGAATATATACGACAGGCGAGCTTGAAAGCGATGACTCTCCCAATGAACAGTCATTAATCATCAAGACAAAAAACGGTGTTGTTGTAATAACAGGATGCTCACATCCAGGAGTCGGCAAAATCATCAAAAAAGCTCAGGAAATGGGAAATGTACATAGGATAATAGGCGGTTTTCATGGATTCTCTGACTTCAGTTTACTGAAAGATATAGAAATACTTTCACCGTGTCACTGTACAAAACACATTGATGAAATACGAAAACTCTATCCCAAGAATTTCAGAGAAATAAAAGCAGGGAGTGTGATTGATTTATGAAAACAGTCTACGGCCCTGTTCCTTCAAGAAGACTTGGAACTTCCCTGGGTATAGACCCTGTATGCTCTTTTGGAAATGAAATGATATGCAACTTCGACTGCATATATTGTCAGCTGCACACACATGGTTCGATTAAATATGTAAAAAGAAGGAAAGTTTTCGTTTCAAAAGAAGATATTGAAAGAGACCTTCTGGAAGCACTTGAACGCACTAATCCTGAAGTCATAACATTTTCAGGGACTTCAGAACCCACACTTGCTCTCAATCTCGGGGAACTCATAGAAACTGTAAAAAAAATTAGCGACCTTCCAACAGCAATATTGACCAACTCTTCACTGATTCACGATAAAAATGTACGAAAAGACCTTATGCTCTTCGACCACGTGGTTGCAAAGCTGGACGCGGCAGATTTTGATATATTCAAAAAAATAAACCGGCCAGCCGAGGGGATCAGACTAGGTGAAATTATAAATTCTCTCAGGCTTTTTAGAAGTGAATACAAAGGAAAACTTTCACTTCAGATGATGTTCATAAAGGAGAATCATAAACTTGCAGATGAAATGGCTCAATTATCAGTGTCAATAAAACCTGATGAAGTGCAGATAGACACACCACTCAGACCATGCAAATCAAAACCTCTTTCAGAAAGTGAACTTAAAAAAATAAAGGGTGTGTTCATTGCACATGGATTGAATGCAACTTCAATTTATGATCTTGAAAAACCAAAAGCAAAACCAATAGACCTTAAAGAAACCAAATTGAGGAGGCCTGTTTTATGAAAAAGATAACAATTGTTTCAGGAAAGGGTGGTGTAGGTAAGTCCATGCTAAGTTCATCACTTTCAGTGCTTCTCGCAAAGGAAATAAAAATAGTGGTGGCAGATTGCGATGTTGATGCACCGGACCTTGGACTAAGTCTTGGAATGGATGAAGATGATTATGATTCATGGAAAGACATAACAACGAACAGCAAAGCCGTACTTGACGAGAATAAATGCACAGGATGCGGTAAGTGTAAGGACATATGCACATTCGGTGCGATAGGCTGGGATGAAAAAAATGATATACCTGTATTCAAAAGCCTCTTCTGCGAGGGATGCGGTGCATGTTCTCTCACATGTCCTGAGAACGCAATAGAATTAAAAGAAGTGAAAAATGCCATGATAGGCACAGGCAGGACACCATACGGATTTCCCATAATCACAGGTCAATTGAGAATGGGGGAATCAGGTTCAGGAAAAGTAATATTCGTTGTCAAGGAAAATGCAGGAAAAATAGCTGAATCAGAAAATGCTGAAATAATGCTTACAGACGCAGCAGCCGGTATAGGATGTCCTGTAATAGCATCAGTAAGGGGCTCAGATTATGTCATAGCTGTCACAGAACCTACACCATCAGCACTCAGCGATGTTACAAGAATGCTCGATATTGTGGGACATTTTGGTATAGGTCATGGTCTTGTCATAAACAAGTTCGACCTTAATCCAGAATTCAGTAAAAAAATAGAGGAATTCGCAAAAAGCAGAAACATTCCAATACTGGGGAAAATTCCTTACAATAGAAAATTCGTTGATGCGCTTGTCAACAGAAAACCCGCAGTGATTTATGAAAAATCATTTGAGCCCATCTTCAGAGGCATACTTGACAACATGTTGGAGAAAATAAATCAAAAACCGTAAAACATTTTAGTTAAACAAACAAAATATGATACCATGAAAAATGCAATAATGTTTCTGGTAATATTGACTTTGATTACAGTAGTTATTCCGCAGGCAAGCGCACAAACTGAGAAAAGCATATGCGCTGTTTATTTCACTGGAATAGGTTGTCCACACTGTGCAAATGCAGACCCATATGTCCTTAAGGACCTTCTAATAACTCATCCTGAAGTTGTGATAATAGAATACGAACTCTATCAGGCAGGTGAAAATGCACCTCTCCTGTACAGTTACAACGAAGCCTACGAATCAGGTATGGGAGTTCCTCTTCTTATTTTCAACAATGACAATGCACTCATAGGAGACACACCGATAATAAGTCAAGCTGAGTCAATTATAGTAAATATTGTAGAAAATGGCTGTCCGATGATGGACGGCACACTAATTCCTTTTCAAGAGATGGACTTGACCTCTCTTCCTGGAAGTCCGAAGATATGGACAAAGGACAGGATACTCACCCCTGCAACTGGTTCAGATAATGATATTCTAAAAACATTACTTACAGGCGACAATTTCGATGAGGCACTTGAAGGTGTAGACTTTTCTCTCACCGATACAGAACCAGCTGCATTTTCAGGAGGAAATGTTGAATTCCAGCATGCGATTGTTTCAGGCGGTTCTAAATTCCAGTGGAATGGAGAATGTATAGAAGTGAATAATTCGTCAAATGAACCATGCGATAACACCACTCATGTAATATCAACTGAGGTGTCAACGGACATAACTCTTGTTAAACTGCTTTCGCTCGCAGCAGTAGATGCAGTGAATCCGTGCGCACTGGCTGTTCTGACACTTATGCTCATATCAATATTGACATACAATCCCGATAAGAAAAGAAATATACTCCTTGCAGGCCTTGCATTCACGGTTTCAGTATTCGTGATGTACCTGATTTACGGTCTGGTGATAATCAAGTTCTTTCAGCTCATACAGGCGATAACGTATGTAAGACTCACGCTTTACAAGGTACTTGGATTCGTTGCCATCGTGCTTGGAATACTCAACCTCAAAGACTTTTTCTGGTACAAGCCAGGAGGATTCATGACTGAGATGCCGATGTTCATGAGACCACGTCTTAAGAAAGTGATAAATCATATAACATCACCTGCAGGGGCGTTCGTTGTGGGTGCGTTTGTGACAGTATTTTTGCTTCCGTGTACAATAGGACCATATGTGATAGCAGGAGGAATACTATCTGCAATGGACCTCCTTCAGACAATACCACTTCTACTCCTCTACAATCTGATATTTGTAATCCCCATGATGGCAATAACCGTGGTGGTCTACTTTGGTGTAAGGGAAGTTGAGAATGTATCAGGATGGAAGGATAAGAACATAAAGTACCTTCATCTCGTTTCCGGTAGTATAATAGTCATCCTTGGAATAGCGATGCTTATGGGTTGGGTATAATGAATATGAAAAATGCAATCGAAATCTGATAAAATGATTATTCTTGGATTTCGAAAACAAGCCATAATTTAAATGCGGGTGTAATCATGGGAAATATTAAAATCAAGTGTAAAGCATGTGGGAAACCCGTGTGCAAAGATGATATATACGTCGTGGACGGTGAAAACGTATGCAAGATGTGCATGCATGAAAACAAAAAACCTTTTATGATTTATCCAATAGGATACGTTAAGAATGACTTGAAAAGAAAATCCGGTTCATTCGGAAACATCGGAAAAGGGAAAGTCTCACGAATAGAACTTTTTTCTTCGCAAATGCCTTTTATGTACATGATTAATGATGAAAAACATCTCACAATAGTATATTATTTGAACAAGAGAAATCCCATAAAATCCGTATTCAGAAGAGGGCTGGACGGAAAAGAGGTTGGCATCTTTGCTTCAAGAACTCCGGACAGGCCATCCGGAATTGCAATTCAGGAAGTCAATCTTTTGAAAGTCGACGGAACAACACTGTATGTTGAAGGGCTTGATGCAATCAACGACAGTCCGGTACTGGACATAAAGCTGGGACGCAAAAGCATAGACGGATAATTATCTGAAACATTTCATCATTTTCTTGTTTACGGTAACATTATTTGTCTTTCCCAAAGACTCCTTTGAAACTGAAATTTATATGCGGTTTCAATTAACTATAATCTGATTTGAATGAAAAATCGAATTATCCTCGGAATCGCGATGATTGTCATGTTCATTGTCAGTGGCTGCATTACAGACAACAGCGGAACCACTGATGAAATCATAGTGATATCAGACGGTGACATCGTGGATCCAACTATATGTCAGCAGAAGGGAATTAGTGATACGGTTGTTGTATTCCATTCCCCTACATGCCCTGCCTGCAAGCAAACTATTCCTGTACTTGAGGAGATTGACAATGAATATGATTACAATTTCGTGTTCATAGACCTTTCAACTGAAAGGGATGTGGCGGAAGAACTGGGTATAATGCCCACACACATACCCACTGTACTGATAAAATGCACAGCCTACACAGGATTCAGAGAAAAGGCAGACTTCCTCAGTCTTATGGGTGATTAGATGATGGAAGGACCGGAACATCCGTCATCTCCACCTGATATCAGGAATAATAATAATAATGCTGCTGGGCATCGGAATGCTTATGGGCTGGCTATGAAACAATTTAAGCAGTAAAATAACATATTAGGTATGTTTGAACTGTTATACATATTAGCCGCAACCATGATAAACGGCCTTGTTGCCTTTGTGGGTGCATTCTCGCTTTTCGTGAAAGAGAAGTACCTCAAGAAGATACTGCTTCTCCTTGTGGCATTCTCAGCAGGGGCACTGCTTTCCGGAGGTCTGCTTCATCTTCTTGCGGAATCGCTGGAGTTCCTGGAAGCAGATACAGCGTTCCTGATAGCAATTTTCGGATTTTCCATGTTCTTTGTTATAGAGAGGTTCCTTCACTGGCATCACTGCCATGAAGGCGTCTGCGACGTCCATTCATTCACATACATGATACTCATCGGAGACGGTGTGCACAATTTCATAGACGGCCTTGTGATAGCGGCAAGCTTCTTCGTGAGCATTCCATTCGGCATTATGACGACAATACTCATAATAGGCCACGAAATACCACAGGAACTGGGAGACTTCGGAGCGCTTGTTCACGGAGGCTTCGATAAGAGGAAGGCGCTCCTCTTCAACTTCGGCTCGCAGCTGACAGCTGTTGCCGGCGGCATTTTGGGATTCTTCCTTGGCGGGGAAGCATGGTTCACGCCGTTGCTTCTTCCGTTCGCAGCAGGCGGTTTCCTGTACATAGCCGCATCCGACCTCATACCGGAACTGCACAAGGAAGCTGACATAAGGAAATCAATTGTCTATTTCATATTCTTCAGCATTGGAATAGCATTCATGGTTTCCATAAAGCTTCTGCTGGGCGGATGAGATGGGAAAGGCCAGATGCCCGTTGATAGAATGCTGCCTGCTCAAGATACGGTATGAAACCATGCCTACCGGCGATGATGCCATAAAGGTCCACTGCAACGGCAATTACAGGAAATGCGGCCGGTACCTGATGGAGAAAAGATACGGAAGGATACCTGAAGGAAAGCCGAAAAAATAATATTAATAACCTGGTCACATATTGAACAGGTTGGTGATTTTATGACTAAGATTGATGTAACAGACAATGACTTTGACGAGAAGGTTGTTGAGCAGTCCAGGAAGATACCGGTGCTTGTTGATTTCTGGGCTTCATGGTGCGGACCATGCATGATGCTCGGGCCTGTTCTTGACAAGGTCGCCGATGACATGAAGGGAAATGTAATCCTTGCCAAGATGAATGTCGATGAAGGGCAGGAGAAGGCTGTCTTCTACAGTGTAAGCTCAATACCCGCTGTCAAGCTCTTCAAGGATGGCAGGGTTGTAGCTGAGTTCGTTGGCGCAAGGCCGGAGTCTGCTGTAAAGGAATGGCTGGAAAATAACATCTGAGTATCAGTTGCATATTTCAGAAATACATTATTTTTTTGGTACTCATGATTTATACATTTAATCCGAAATGGATATAAATCACAGAGCGAGCATATTGATTGGTGAAAGCATGAACTTTAAAGGAAGGGACATAATATCGATGAGGGACTTCTCCAGAGCAGAAATAATGCATGTCCTTAATACAGCAAAAAAGATTGAAAACGGAAACTACAGCAACCTCCTTTCAGGAAAGGTCATGGCATCGCTTTTCTTTGAGCCGAGCACCAGAACACGTCTCAGCTTCGAATCAGCGATGAACCGCCTTGGAGGCAAGGTTCTCGGTTTTGCTGACAAAGGTGTTTCTTCATCTTCCAAAGGCGAATCACTCGGCGACGCGATAAAGGTAGTCGAGGGATACTCCGATGTAATAGCCATGAGGCATCCCCTTGAAGGTGCCGCAAGGCTTGCGGCTGAAGCTGCATCAATACCTGTAATAAACGGCGGAGACGGCTCCAACCAGCATCCCACGCAGACGTTCCTTGACCTGTACACGATCCTGAAAAACAAGAAGACCATTGAGGGGCTGACCGTGGGATTCATAGGAGACCTGAAGTACGGACGGACCGTTCATTCCCTTGCGCATGCACTGGCCCATTTCGGCGCTGAGATGTATTTCATATCCCCCGAATCTCTCATGATGCCGAAAGACGACCTTAATGACCTGAAGGCCATGGGAGCATCATTCCATGAGGAGAACGACCTGGATAAGGTGATGGGAAAGCTTGACGTGCTTTACGCTACAAGGATACAGAGGGAAAGATTCCCGGACCAGCTGGAATATGAGAAAGTGAAGAATTCGTATGTCATAAGGATAAAGACTCTTCAGGATGCTAAAAAAGATATGATTATAATGCACCCGCTTCCGAGGGTCAATGAGATAAGCGAAGAGGTGGACGGGACACCGCATGCGCTGTATTTCGAGCAGGCAAGAAACGGCGTTCCCATAAGGCAGGCGCTTCTTGCGCTGACGCTCGGGGTGGATGTATGAAGGAGCTGAAGGTATCCGCAATCAGGGACGGGACTGTGATAGACCACGTTCCCGGTGATGTCGTGTTCAAGGTCGTTGATGTTTTAAATCTTGAGAAAAGCAGCGAGACGGTGATGGTTGCGGCAAACCTCAAAAGCAGCAGGATAGGGCAGAAGGGCATAATAAAGGTCTCAGGAAAGATACTCACGAAAGAAGAAGTTGACAAGATAGCACTGCTTGCGCCAAATGCAACCCTGAACATAATCAAGGATTACAAGGTCGCTGAAAAGGCCAGCCTCAATGTTCCCGATGTTCTCATAAACGTCATAAAATGCAATAACCCCAACTGCATAACGAACAACGACAGCGCCAAGACGAAGTTCACTGTTGTCTCAAAGGATAATATCAGGGTCAGGTGCCACTACTGCGAGAGGTACATAGACAAGGAAGACATCAAGGTGCTTTAATGCTCTCGACCGAATTCCTCGGGATAAAACTCAAAAACCCGCTCGTTCTTGCATCAGGCATACTAGGCACAAGTCCGGAAATACTTATAAGGATGGCAGAATCCGGAGCAGGTGCGGTCACCATGAAATCCATAGGCCCTGTTGAAAGGGAAGGCAACACCAATCCCAACATAGTGGAATTCGACTGCGGACTTCTTAATGCGATGGGACTGCCAGGCCCCGGATACAGGAACATGGCAGGCAAGATGGAAGAACTGAAGAGCTGTCCGGTACCGCTTTTCGCAAGCATATACGGAAGCACGGTGCAGGACTTCGTTGACATAGTTAAGTTTCTGAGGGAATACAAGCCGGCTGCAATAGAGCTAGACATAAGCTGCCCCAACAAGGATGACGGACTCTCATTCTCAGCTGACCCGGAAACTACCCGCCAGCTGGTATCCGAAGTCAAGAGGCATTCGGGAAGCATGCCTGTCATACCGAAACTCACTCCCAACACGAGCAGCATACCATTGCTTGCGGAGGCATGCAGGAAGGGCGGCGCGGATGCGCTCAATGCCATAAACACAGCCTCCGGAATGGTGATAAACATCGAGGCGAGGAAGCCTGTCCTTAAATACAAAAAAGGCGGCGTGTCCGGACCTGCATTAAAACCCATTGCAGTGAGATGCGTCTACGAAGCATACGAGGCTACAGGACTCCCAGTCATAGGGACAGGAGGGGTCACAACAGGAAGGGATGCAATAGAGATGATAATGGCAGGCGCAAGTCTTGTCGGCATAGGCTCGGCCCTTTACTACCGCGGGCTTGATGCATTCAGGCTTATTGCAGGTGAAATGGAAGAGTGGATGAAAAATAATAATATTGATTCAGTAAAGGACATAACAGGTGCTGCACATGGCTAAGGCAAAACCCGAGATGACAAGGATACTCCGGATAAAGAAGGAGAATCCCTATGTCAAGACCATTACACTTGACATGAAGATGAAGGCCGAACCAGGCCAGTTCGTGATGATATGGCTTCCCGGAGTGGATGAAAAGCCCATGTCAATCCGAAGCTCGAATGAAAACCTGATGATATCAGTGGAGGCCCGAGGCAAATGTTCCGAATCATTTACATGCCTGAAAGAAGGCGATTCAATAGGCGTGAGAGGCCCGTACGGGAAGGGTTTCTCGCATGTGAAGGACTGCATAATAGTGGGCGGTGGAATAGGCATGCCTCCTCTCATGAATCTCAGCGAGTCCATGGGCGGTAACATGAGGATGCTTCAGGGTGCAAGGACAAAGGACAGGCTGATTTTCACGGACAGCCATGATATGATGACAGCAACAGACGACGGCAGCGAAGGCCACAGTGGATTCGTGACAGAACTCCTGGAAAAGGAGATAATCAAAAAGAAGCCCAGGATTGTCTATACGTGCGGCCCGGAACTCATGATGGTAAAGGTCATGGAGATATGCAAAAGGCACGGCGTCGGCATGGAAGCGTCGCTTGAAAGATATATGAGATGCGGAATAGGCATCTGCGGCTCATGCGTCTGCGGGAAGAGCATCGTATGCCTGGACGGGCCGGTATTCACAATGGAGCAGCTGGAGAAGAATCCGGATTTCGGGAAGCATGCGCTTTCAAGGTCCGCAAAGAAGCTGACGCTGGAGGAATACTACGGAGGGAAGGAATGAACATACTGATACGGAATGCGCTCACTCCCGACAGCGGGAGGCTGAGGAAATGCGACCTGAGGATATCAGGAGACATTATAGATGATTTCTCGTTCACAGACATGGAACCGGAGGATGATGACGAGGTAATGGATGCCGAAGGCCTTCTCATGCTTCCGGGAATAATAGACCCCCATGTCCATCTCAGGGAGCCGGGACTGACCCACAAGGAGGATTTCATGACAGGCTCTTATGCAGCCGCGGCAGGAGGAGTGACAACTGTGCTGGACATGCCGAACAGCATACCTCCTGCGAAGACAGCCGCCGGGATAGATGATAAAAGGAGACTTTCAAAGGGGATGGTCGTCAACCATGCGTTCCATATATGCGGATTTCCCGGCACAATCAGCGAAATATCAAAGGCAAGAAACGTCCCTGCCACCAAGGTCTTCATGGATGACACGACCGGCTGCCTTATGGTAAGCGACAGGTACCATCTCATGAACATATTCAGCCAGTCGCGCCTTGTCGCAGTGCATGCTGAAGGAGAGAAAGTCAGTAAGGCAATAGGCATCTCGTCAAGGACAGGAAAGCCTGTTTACTGCTGCCACATATCAGCGGGAAGCGAAATAATCATGATAAAAAATGCAAAAGCAGACGGCAGGAAAGTGTTCTGCGAGGTCACACCTCATCATCTTTTTCTTAACAGGAAAAACGACAGGAGTCCGTTCACCAAGATGAAGCCGCCGCTCAAGAGCGAGGCTGATGTGGAATCCCTCTGGAAAGCGGTCAACGACGGCACTGTGGACACAATCGGCTCCGACCATGCGCCCCATACGATATCTGAAAAGGAATCCGGAAACCCGCCGTTCGGGGTCCCGGGCCTGGAAACATCGCTTCCCCTGATGCTTACTGCGGTCAGGGACAGGAAGACTTCCTACGAAAAGGTGCTGGACCTGATGTGCAGGAACCCCGCGAAAATATTCGGCATCTCAGGAAGGGGGGAGATACGGAAGGGAAATTATGCGGATATCGTGCTGGCTGACATCAAGGGAACGAAGAAGGTCGAGGGCAAAAAACTTTTCACCAAGTGCAGATGGTCTCCGTTCGAGGGTATGGAACTTACCGGATGGCCCAAGTACACATTCGTCAACGGAAAGCTCGTGTATGACAGCGGCAGGATAAATGATATTCCTGCCATGGAGGCGGAAATCGCATGAAAGAAAGGATAGCAAGAATACTCCTTGACATAAAGGCAGTCTCGGTAAATCCCGCGGAGCCTTTCAGGTACGCCTCCGGGATACTCAGCCCGATATACTGCGACAACCGCATGATAATGTCTTATCCCGGCAGGAGAAAGGAAGTCACAGACGCGTTCGTCAGCGTGATAGAAGAGAACAGCCTGACATTCGACATAGTCGCCGGAACCGCCACCGCAGGGATACCCCATGCAGCATGGTTAGCAGAACGGCTTGGGAAGCCGATGATATACATAAGGTCCGACTCCAAGGACCACGGAAAGCAGAACCGTATAGAAGGGCTGCTTGAAAAGGGAAAGAAGGTGATAGTCATTGAGGACCTCATCTCAACAGGAGGCAGTTCGGTTTCTGCAGTGGAAGCGGTGAGGGAATCAGGCGGAATAGTAGAAGACTGCATAGCAATCTTCACGTATGGGATGGAGAAGGCTGAGAAGAGATTCAAGGAGGCGAAATGCAGCCTGTATACGCTGTCTGATTTCTCTGTCCTTATTGATGTTGCAGCTGAAGAGGGCTACATTGATAAGGATAAGGTCGAAATGGTAAAGAAATGGAATAAAGAGCCTTCGGAATGGGGAAAGGAAATGGGATTCGAATGACAGGACTGATTGCACTGGAGAAGAGCATAATACCGTCATGTGATGTGGCAACGCTTGAAGAGCTGAGAGAGCTTGTAAAGCAGACATGTGATGTTGAGGGAATAGGCGCATACAAGATAGGTTTCGAGCTTGTGATACCGTTCGGCATGAAGAAAGTCCTGGAAGTGATAAGGGAGTTCACAGACATTCCTGTGATATACGACCACCAGAAGGCAGGAACAGACGTGCCTTTCGTGGGGGAGAAGTTCATCCGTTCATGCAAAGGCGCGGATGCTGTGATAATATTTCCCCAGGCAGGTCCTGAGACCGAAAAAGCTTTCATAAAAGCTGCAATGGACGCAGGCATGAGGATAATAGTCGGGGGCGAGATGACCCATCCCGCATACCTTGCAGGTGATGGCGGCTATCTCAGGGACGACACCCCTGAAAGGATATACACGATTGCAGCTGGGATGGGCGTGACGGATTTCGTGGTTCCGGGAAACAAGCCCGATATGATAAGGAAATACAGGGAGCTTCTGGTGTCAAAGGGAATCGACCCGGTATTCTACTCACCGGGACTTGTCGCTCAGGGCGGAGAGGTGGGTGAATCCGCAAAGGCTGCAGGAGACAAATGGCATGCCATAGTAGGAAGGGGCATATATTCACAGAAAGACATGAGGAAAGCAGCAGAGGAACTCGTGGCCGCACTGAAGTGATAATCATGTACAGTAATTTCTTGAAGAGGGACAATGCAATCGCAGTCGTTGGCGCATCTTCCAATCACGAGAAATGGGGATACCGCATCTACAGTCATCTTCTCAAAGGAGGCTTCAGGGTTTTTCCTGTCAACCCGAAGGACGCTTCCATAGGCGGCAATCCGTGCTTCCGTGACATTATATCCCTCCCGGAAAAGCCAGACCTTGTGATAACCGTTGTGAAGCCAGATGTGACGGAATCCGTGGTTAAGGATGTTCACAAAGCGGGCATAAAGATGGTATGGATGCAGCCCGGTTCTGAATCCAGGAATGCCATAGTATACTGCAAGGAGCACGGCATAGAGGTCGTGTACAACTCATGCTACGTTGTTGACGGGCTGAAAGAAAACTGGTGATTTTTTAAGGCACCTGACCAATTAGATTACTATACATTTTGGAGGTTTTGATATGGTAAGTGTTGACGCAGACAAGTGCATCGGGTGCGGCGCGTGCGCAGCCACATGCCCTGACGGATTCGAGATGGGCGATGATGGAAAGGCCCGCGTGAAGAATGACACAGCAGCATGCGTGGAAGAGGCAATCTCTGCATGCCCTGTGGAAGCTATCAGCAAATAAGCTTTTTGTTTTTATTTCAGGTTTTTATTCGGAGTTGGTTCAATGGATGAAAAAGAGCAGATTGAAGACATGAAAAAAGGCTACGGCAAGTACGCCTCAAGCCAGGGATTCAGCCTGAATCCCGATAACACGACAGTCGAAAGGATATGCAAAGGCCTTCTGGCCAACCAGTCAAAGCACGGCGCAAGATACTGCCCATGCAGGCTTGTCACGGGAAACAAGGAAGACGACAGGAAGATAATTTGTCCGTGCATTTATCACAAAGATGAAATCGCAAAGGACGGACACTGCCACTGCAATCTTTTCGTGAAGTGAAATACGATCGTTTTTTAAATTTTTCCGCATAAAAAAAGTGAATGGCAATTTTAACACCTGAACAGCGGGAAGACGTAGAGCTCTGTTTTCAGATGTGCAACGACTGTCTCAGGAATGCCGCGAGGGCGGTGACTCTGAATAACGGCGAGGTCATGAAGCACATAGATGACGCCACAGTGGCTATTCAGATGGCGGAGCCGTACGTCTCGGAAGGCATGCCTGAAATGGATACTTACAGAAGCCTGCTGAAGAAATGCGACATAATGTGGTCCAGATACGGAAGCATCTAACTGCTAACCAATAAATATACTATGTGACAATATTCTGTATGGCCGTTCTGGTGGTTTCGTTCATCTTTTCAATGATTTTATACTTAGCGCTGACAGCAGGCTCCGGAACAGCATTCCACTACTGGAGCTCGTCTGAGCTGGTTGCCGGCGTGCTCTTTTCGCTGATTGCATCAGCGCTGGCAAAAAAGCTCATCGGCTCTGCCGGCATAAAGCCCGGTTGGCAGTTCCTGAACCCCATAAGATGGGTAAAGTTCCTGGCATTCGCTTTCGGCCCGTTCCTCTACAGCCTTACAAAGGCAAACATAGACGTTGCGGCAAGGGTCATAACAGGAAGGATAAATCCGGGCATAGTGAAAGTCAATACAGGACTGAAGAACGACTTCGGTCTGATGCTTCTGGCCAATTCCGTGACACTCACACCAGGCACGCTTTCAGTGGATGCTGACAGCAAGAGGAATCTCTACGTTCACTGCATAAACCTTGGAAACAAGGACAGGAAATGCGATAATGTCTGCGGCTCTTTCATAAAATGGGCAAGGAGGATAACGGAATGATACCTTACGAGTTCTTCCTTATGTCCGGATTCCTTGCAGTCCTTGTGATTACAGCCATACTAAGGGCGTTTCTTGGAAAAACATCGCCTGACAGGCTTGTCGCTGCTGATACGATAAACACACTCACAGTGGCCATACTCGTGCTTCTCGGAGCATCTTATGAGAACATAATGTACATAGACGTTGCCATAGTGTATGCCATGCTTTCATTCGTGACCACGCTTTTTGTTTCGAAGCATCTGGAGGGCGGAAAATGATAAACGAGATACTGTACGTCATAATGGGCGTAGGGTTGTTCTTCCAGATGATGGGAACTCTCGCCCTTCACAGGTTCCCCGATGTTTACACAAGGATGCACGGGGCAACCAAATGCACCACATTCGGCTCCATGTTCCTCTACATAGGTGTCATGGTTTACAGCGCTCTCATGTACTTTTCAGGTGATGCAGTCTACCTTTCGATGGCTCTCCATACATTCATCGTGATGATTCTCATACTGCTTACGAATCCGACAGGCGCCCATGCGATAGCAAGGGCCGCTTACAGGAGCGGAGTGATGCCAGTGAAGGCAAAAGTCGACATGCTTAAAGGGGCGAAGTTATGATAATAGACCAGATTGTGCACGGGCTTCTGCTTGCGGGTGTGATTTCAACGGCATTCATGGCGCTCAGATGCAGGGACCTGCTGAATTCAGTGATATACCTTGCTGCAATGAGCCTCGTGCTTTCTGTGGAATTCTACATGCTTCATGCGCCTGATGTGGCCATAGCGGAGGCTGCTGTCGGAGCTGGATTGTCAACAGCCATTTACGTGATTGCAATAAACCGGACGGAGAGGATGGAAAATGGAAAGTCTTAGGTACACTGTGCTGCTGGCATTCGCAGGACTGCTTCTCCTGACAATGCTTTATCTGCACCCGGTCGGATTCCCGGGAGATGCACCGATGGACGAATATTTCATAAGGAACAGCCAGCCTGAAACAGGCTCGAACAATGTCGTGACAGGCGTCCTTTTCGATTACAGAGGGCTTGATACACTTGGAGAGGCCAGCGTGCTTTTCGCAGCAGCCAGCGGAGTGATGCTTCTTTTCAGGAGGAAGAAAAATGAATGAAGGAATGTCCGCTATTGTGAAGACAATGTCAGTGTTGCTGATTGTGCCTATGTCAGTCTTCGGAATGTACGTCATAATCCACGGGCATCTTACGCCGGGAGGCGGCTTCCCCGGAGGAGCTGTCATGGCGACAATGATGGCCATGCTGTTCGTTGCCTTCGGAGCTGAGAAATCAAAGAAATTCCTCGGAAAAGGCTCGCTTTCGACAATCGAGAGCCTCGGTCTCCTTGCTTTCGCAGCTGTGGCATTCATAGGCATACAGGCCACGTTCTTCAGCAACTTCCTCGCAAACAGCGCCTCATACTTCGGAATGAGCATATCATACGGCCCGAACCCGGGTTATCTCAACAGCGGCGGCGTTCTTCCGTTAATGAACCTCGCCGTGGGCATTGAGGTATTTGCAGCCATAACGGCTATTGTCCTTGTCATGCTCATATACAGGGAGGAGAAATCATGATTGACATCCAGATGATTGCAGTCGTTGTCCTGATAGCGCTCGGCATCTCAGCGGCTGTGCTGAAGAGGAACATGATAAAGGTCGTCATGGGGATAGGCGTGATGGGAAGCGGTGTTAACCTGTTCCTCGTGTCCATGGGATATGTTGAAGGAGGAGTCGCACCGATATTCACCAACACCCCGAATCTCACGATGGTCCTTGCCACCCCCCAGGCGCTGACGCTTACCTCCATAGTCATAAGCCTTGCTGTTACTGCTCTGATGCTTTCATTCTCTGTCATGATATACTCGAAATACGGAAGCCTTGACACAAGGAAAAGGAGGCTGAAGGAATGATAGACGCGTGGCTGGAGTTCTGTTCGCAGAATGCGCCCGCGCTGGCCATAGCCATACCGCTGATGGCAGCATTCGCCACTCCGCTATTTTCAAGAATCAGCGAAAAGGTGAGGAACATATGGGTCTTGCTATCGCTTCTTGTGACATTCAGGGTGACAGCCACACTCCTTCACAATGTGCTTGACAGCGGACAGGTGGTGTATACACTCGGCGCGTATTTACCAAGCCTCACTGCACCCGACGGCTTCCCGTTCAGGATTATACTTCAGGCAGACGCAATGTCCGCTTTCATGGCCATAATATCAGTTTCCATGGCATTGATTGTCTGCATCTACTCGTTCAGGTTCATGGGCAAAAAGACCGGTCTTGACAAGTATTTTGCGCTGCTTCTGGTAATGACAGCAGGAATGACAGGACTTGTCACAACAGGCGACCTCTTCAGCATGTTCGTGTTCCTTGAACTGCTTTCAGTGGCATCAGCCGCGATGATAGCATATTACAGCAAAGGCGAAAACGCTGAAGCTGCATTCAAGTATCTTGTCGTCAGCTCCATAGGCGCGCTCATGATTCTCTTCGCAGCAGGCATGCTCTACAGCCAGTACAATCTCCTCAACATAGCAGGGCTTGCCAGTGTCATGGAATTCACTCTCATAGACAAGATGGCTCTCGTACTCCTGTTCTCGGCATTCGCACTCAAGTGCGGAGCCGTGCCCCTTCACATGTGGGTCTCGGATGCATACGGCGAAGCCCCTGCCCCTGTGTCGGCATTCCTTGTAGTGGCGAGCCAGGCAGGCCTTTATGCGCTCTTCAGGATATCGTTCACGCTTTTCGGCGGCCTTCCCAGCATAGCAACCATGGGATGGGCATTGATAGTATTCGGCCTGCTCTCGATGTTCGTGGGTGTTACGATGGCCATCCCGCAGAAGGACATCAAAAGGCTCATGGCTTATCATGCGGTTTCCCAGACAGGTTACATGCTGCTTGGCGTGGGCGTCGGGCTGGCTGTCATCAACGACATGGGTTCTCTTGCATTATTCGGTAAATCCGCCATGGAAGGCGGCATATTCCATGTGATAAATCATGCCATGTACAAGGGACTTCTGTTCCTGACTGCGGGTGCCATAATATACAGGACAGGCACGAAGAACCTCAACGAGATGAGCGGACTTGCACACACGATGCCGCTGACAACGATATTCTTCATAGTCGGGGCGCTTTCAATAGCGGGCCTGCCTCCCTTCAACGGATTCGCATCAAAGCTTATGATATACGAATCAGTGTTCCTCTTCAATCCGCTGTTCGCGGTGATAGCCATGGTCGTGAGCATCCTGACTCTTGCTTCTTTCGTAAAGGTATTCCATTCGGCATTCATGGGGCCGAAAGTCAGCAAATTCGCGAAAGGCGGGGAAGTGCCGCTGTCGATGTGGCTCGTCATGGGGATACTGGCAGTGCTTATAATATTCTTCGGCATATTCCCTGATGTCATGCTTGACAATCTGGTCACGCCTGCAGTGGACGCTCTCCTGAATCAGGCCGGCTACATAGGAGGCGTGTTATGACAGGAATGATATTCACCCCCGCAGGATACTGGAACCCGCTTGTATGGATGGCTGTTGTAATCATAGCTTCAGTGATAGTGTTCATGCTCAGGTCAACCGGAAGAAAGACTTTCAAGAGAGGTGCCCAGCAGATACCGTTCTACTCCGGAAACGAAGCCCCAAGAGGTCACATAAAGGCATCAAACATGTACTGGGGTTTCTTCGAGAGTCTTGAGAAGTACTACATTTGGCTGCGAAAGATGCACACCGGCATAATCAATGATTACGTTTATTTCCTTGTGATAGTCATAGTCATACTGATGGCTGCACTCGCATTGGGAGGATTGTTATGAAGGCCGGTACACTGAACAGGTCGCTGTGGGTCTTCCATGTGAATACAGGCTCATGCAACGGATGCGACATAGAGATAGTGGCAGCGCTGACACCGAGATATGATGTCGAGAGGTTCGGCATGAAGCTCGTCGGAAGCCCCAGACACGCGGATGTGCTTTTGGTGACAGGTCCTGTCACAAGGGACATGAAGAAGAAGCTGAAGCTTGTCTATGACCAGACGCCCGACCCGAAGGTCGTCATGTCCGTAGGTAACTGCGGAAACAGCACCGGAGTCTTCTATGAATCTTATAATATCGAAGGCCCAATAGACAGGATAGTTCCTGTTGACGTCTATGTCAAGGGATGCCCTCCGAGGCCGGAGGCTATAATCGACGGAGTCGTGAAGGCATGGAAGAAGCTTGAGGAGCTGGGAAAGAAATGAAAGCGCAGGAAGTTTTGGCAGGCCTGAAAAAGGAATTCGGCGCATCGATAAAGGACGCCACAATCCAGAAGAACGAAAACAACATGAAGAAGAAGACAACTGCTGATAGGATATGGTTTCATATCGGCAGGAAGCAGCTGCATGACGCAGTTGCATACTTATGCAAAAAATATCCTGATCCGCACTTCGCTGTGTGCTCAGGTTATGACCTGGGAAAGGAGATAGACATACTTTATCATTTCACAGTCAATTACGGTGTCCGTGCGTCCGAGATAACCATAACAATGCATGTGCTTCTGCCGAAGAAGGATGCAGTGGTTGACACGATAACAGACCTCATTCCCGGTGCAATCATATCCGAGAGGGAGATGCAGGAGATGCTCGGCATAAAGGTGAAGAACATACCTGACGGCAGGCGGCTGTTCCTCGACCCCTCGTTCCCAAGGGGCGTATACCCGTGGAGAAAGGACGAGACCGGTCCTCACAAGCTTATCAGGAATGTACACGGGGGTGACAGCAAATGACACTGGAAAAGAAGGATAATTCATATTCCATATGCGTCGGCCCGGTCCATCCCGCGCTCAAGGAGCCTGTCAAGCTCAACATGGAGATAGACGGCGAGAAGGTCATAGGCGTTGACTTCGAGCTCAGCCAGGTGCACAGGGGCATCGAATGGGCAGCCACGCGACGGAACCCGCTTCAGGTGCTTTTCCTTGCTGAAAGGATATGCGGGATATGCAACATGTGCCACATGATGTCATTCTCACGGGCAATAGAGACCATAGGAAACATACACGCGCCTCCGAGGGCTGAGTACATCAGGGTCATAGGGGCTGAACTTGAGAGGATTCATTCCCACATACTCTGGGCAGGCGTTGCCGCGCATGAGCTTGGATTCGATTCGCTTATGCATTACACATGGAAGCTCAGGGAGAATGTGCTTGACACCATAGAATACATTACAGGAAACAGGATAACGAAGGGCCTCATCACAATAGGCGGAGTCAGGCATGACATTCCCGAAAAGAAGATACCAAGAATATTGGAATCAGTTAATTTTTATTACAAGCACTTTGACAAGATGGCGAAGGTCTTCCTCAACGACCCTGTGATAAAATCAAGGACACGCGATGTCGGCATTCTTTCAAAGAGGGACGCACTCACTACATGCGCGGTCGGACCGACAGCAAGGGCTTCAGGAGTAAAGAAGGATGTCCGTAAAGACGAAGCGTATGCAGCTTACCAGGACTTCGATGTGGAGCCGATTCTTCCGGATGCTTACACCGGTGAGATACACGGCGATGTTTATGACCGCGTCCTTGTCAGGCTGCTTGAAGTGAAGCAGTCCGCGGAGATTATTGAAAAAGCGGTGAAGAGCATGCCGAAAGGGCCGATAGCGTGGGAAGAAAAGCCGGCAGTGATTCTTGCAAAGCTCAAGCCGCTTGTGGGCGAGGGCATAGGAAGGCATGAAGCACCGAGAGGAGAAGTCATACATTACGTCAAGCTTGTGGGGGAGGAATCACCTTATTCATGGAAAGTGAGGGCTCCCACATACAACAACATGATGCCGTGGGTTCCGATGCTTATGGGAGAGCAGATAGCTGACATACCCATAATAGCAGCGTCAATAGATCCCTGCATGTCATGCACAAACAGGGCTGTCAGTGCTGACAAGACCACGACCATGTATACGATGGACCAGCTTCGCAGGCTTTCATTCCTGAAGACAAGGGAACTGAAGAGGGGGCCTGAAAAATGATGGACATTATGCTTGCCAGGATACTCATGATAGTGCCGGTGACTGTTCTCGGCATATTCATAGGGCTGCTGTACAAGGGCATAGACAGGAGGCTTGCCGCGAGGATGCAGGCAAGGATAGGACCTCCTCTTGTGCAGCCGTTCAGGGATGTGAAGAAGCTCATGATTAAGGAAAACATCGTGCCCAGGGATGCAGTTGCATGGGTTTTCAATCTTATGCCATTCGTGGCGCTTGCCTCATCAATCGTGCTGCTCATGTACGTTCCGCTCTTCGGGTATCCGCCGCTCCTTGAAGGCCACGGAGACCTCATACTCGTGCTGTATATGCTCATGTTCCCGTCGCTTGCCCTTGTCATAGGCGGCTTTGCATCATCATCGCCCTATGCGACAGTCGGCGCCCAGAGGGAGATGATAACAATGGTAAGCTACGAATTCCCGCTTGCGATAACAATCGTTGCTCTTGCCTGGCTTGTCTCGGTGACAGCTCCGGGCGCAGCTGCATTCTCGTTTTCAGCCATAACAGCGATTCCCGTATGGCATCTGGTAGGTGCGCTGGGAAGCATCGGTCTCGCCCTGCTGTTCGCTGTGATGATATTCGTGACAACAGGGGAGATGGGTGCAGTGCCTTTCGACTCAGCGGAAGCTGAAACAGAGATAGCCGGAGGATTGCTTTCAGAATATTCAGGACGCAACCTTGCGCTGTTCTATCTGGCAAGCGCCATAAAGATACTGGTTCTCGGCTCGGTTGTCATTGCCCTTTTCATTCCCTTCGGCATATCCGGGTATGCAGGACTCTCCGGAATCGCAGGGGAGGCCGCTGACATCGGATTCTTCCTTGTGAAGCTTTTCATAGTCATGTTCCTCAGCTCGACATTCATAAGGGTAGCTGTTGCAAGGTTCAGGATAACCCAGGTCGTTAAAATCTACTGGGGATACACCACAATGATAGCCCTGCTTGGACTTGTTCTCATAGGACTTGACATATTTCTGGGGGTAATCTGATGTTCACGATGCAGAAAGAGCTTTTCAGGCAGCTGTTCAAAAGGGCGTTCACCAACCAGTTTCCGGTAAAGCATGCGCCCAAGTCAGTTGCAAAGCTTCTTGATGACGTCGGAAAGGGAAAGAAGAAGATAAATCCGCCAGTGGAAGTTCCGGATGCCTTCCGCGGAAAGCTTGCATACGACAAGGAGAAATGCATCGGGTGCCAGATGTGCACAAAGGTCTGTCCGTCAAAAGCGCTTGTTTTTGACCCCAAGACACGCAAAGTCAGGTATTACCTTTCACGGTGTACTTTCTGCGGGGAATGCATCAGTATATGCCCTGTGAAGTGCCTCTCATTCACAAA
>CAZXIU010000005.1:0-27652 GCA_964640865.1 uncultured archaeon
CACCGCCTGGCGGAGGAGGCGGAGGCGGAGACACGGGAGGCGAGATTCCTGTCGGCCCCACACCTGTTCCGGGCATAGAAATAGTCAAGTACCCTGATGAGATAGCCACTGAGACAGGGTGGGCACAGTATCCATCTGTAACAGTCAATAACACAGGAAATGTCAAACTGAGCAACGTGAAGCTCGTTTTTGAGGGCATACCCGACAGCTGGTATACAGTCACACCGAGCCTCATACCATCAATAAACCCTGGTGATTCAGAGAACTTTGTGGTGAACTTACTTGTCCCTGTCGGCGCTGAGGCACGCCAGTATTATGGCTCACTCAATGTCACATCAGACAAGGCTTCTGACTCCAAGCTGACGTCGGTCATTGTCTTTGGCTCCAGAGAAGAGCTGGTCCGTTATCAGCTGAAGAAACTGAAAGATGAATTCGGATACTTCAAGGATGATGTGAATGCCACTGCGGAGCGCGGAGAAAGGGACCTCACGCGTGTCTATGACATAATAGGCGAGATTGAGCATCAGATAGATCTCACTGAGGGTTATCTTGATGCGAAGATGTTCGAGGAGGCGCTTGATTCCGTGACAACGGGCTGGAGGCTGCTTGACAGGGGGCGGGAGCTACTCAGGAATGCACCTCCGCTGAGTCCCTCTACGATACTGGTAATCCCGGACTGGCTGCTTACACTCATACTGATACTCATAATAATTGCCATGTCACTCTTCTTCGTGCTCAACCGGTACAAGAAGAAGCTTGACAGGATGTTCATGTTCAGGAAGAGGAAAGTTGGGACACCCATAATGGAAGACGTGATAGGAGAGGGCCCGTCAACCTCGAGAGTGGCAGATGAGACAGCTGCGTACGAAGCGCGCCAGCGCGAGAAGGAGAAGATTGAAAAGGTGCTGGGACTTCTTGAAAAGGAATTCAAAGAGGGCATAATATCCGAGAATGCATACAATGAACTGAGGAAGAAGAACGTTGAGAAGCTCAAGCATCTTGGCGGTTAAGTCAGTTGTACGTTCATAATGTTATGGCTGATTAATATGTTTATACTATTTTTTCCTTTACGTGAAAAATGACCCGGACTAACACCTCCGAGCCTTCGGCAATCGTGGCTTGTTTAATACAACAGAAGAAACCGAAATAATTTTTATATGTTCATACACTATAATAAATAGGCGCTAAAAATGGGAAAGATTAAAGAAAAGCTCACGGATTACAAGAATTTCTGGCTGATATGGATAAGCGCAGCCGGCCAGGAGAACGGAATAAGCCTGTTCAAGATACAGTCCCTGTGGGACATAAAGACCAATTACCTCTACCACAATGAAGCGGGACTTGGGAAGCCTTTATTCAAGCTGATGGAGCAGGAGAGGTACATAGACATTACAGGCAACAAGATAAAGGCGAGATTTGAATGGATACCCCAGTATATGCTGGACAATTTCTCAAAGGAAAAGCCTGTCGGGGGATACTGGTCACCTGAGATAATGGTTGATGAGAAGTGGCCGTTCGTCCAGCCATTCGTAAAGAAATACAGGAAATACTTCTTCGAGATGTCGAACCTCAGGACACTCTACAGGGGTAACAGGGATGTTGTCGGCACCTACGGACGGTACATATTCCAGCATGCATTTCTCTATGTGATATTCTCCAACATAATAGCATTCGCCAAGAGGTACAATGCATCGATTGTATCGAAGATGGTGGCCACATGCATATCCCTCGGGAGCGGGGCTGACGTACTCAATTATATGTATGAACTTCATTCAACTATAGGAGGGTCATCGGATTTCCCGGTACTCATACACAATGAGCAGGAACTGGAAAAAATACTGTGCGCCCTCAAATGGTGAAGTTTAATTAACCATCAAAAGAAAAAAATAATACAGGTCGGTATTAAATGGCGAGGATAATAGGCATACTCTCCGGCAAGGGAGGCGTTGGAAAGACAACTACTGTGGCCAATCTCGGAACAGCGCTTGCTTCTCATTACAAGAAGAATGTCATCATTGTAGACTGCAACATAACCACATCGCATCTTAGTCTTTATCTTGGAATGTATTATTCCCCTGTGACACTAAATCAGGTTCTTACGGGCAAAGCAAAAATCAAGGATGCCATTTACGATTACCATGTTCCCGGACTAAAAGTCATACCCGCTTCCCTGTCGCTGAAGGACCTGAAAGGCGTTGATGTCAGCAAGCTGTCAAGTGTCATAAAGAAGCTTACAGACGAAGCGGACATAGTTCTTCTGGATGCCGCTCCCGGAATGGGAAGGGAGGCAATGTCCACTATGCGTGCGAGCGATGAGGTTCTTTTCGTATCAACGCCATTCGTGCCGTCCACGATGGACATAATCAAATGCCATCAGGTCGCGCTTGAATACGGAACCAAGCCGCTGGGAATAATGCTCAACATGGTCGGAAAGGAGAGGTATGAGCTCAGCACCGATGAGGTCAAGCAGCTTGCAGAGCTTGACGTCATAAGCATAGTTCCCATGGACAAGAACGTGCTGAGAAGCCTTGCGCTCAAGACACCTGTGGTCACGTACAATCCCTCATCACCCGCCAGCAGGGCCTTCTTTGAACTCGCCGGGAAGCTTATAGGCGAGAAGTATGTCCCGGAAACATTCCTCACGAGGATAGCAAAAATGTTCAGATTCGGCAGGAAGTAAGCTGAATTAGAAAAAAGATTCCAAATTTTATTTAAGCTATATAACCAATTATAAGATAGATTAACTATGTATGAATTAGACATAGCGGTATCGGTTCTGCTCGTGGCATCTGTAGGGTTTCTGGTTTATGAGCTCCGCAAGTTCAAAACGTACCATTCCAAAAAGTACGAGCTTCCGACTGAAAAGATATGGGAGAAGTTCGTCGGCATAAGGCCGGAGGATATGGCTGACTCTGACCTGACGACCAAGTTCCAGCATCTTGAAGGCAAGATGGACGGTCTTCACGAAGATTTCATCAAGCAGAGACAGCTCACCAAAAAACTCATTGAGGAGCTTGGTAAGTGATGTTCGGAAAGAAGAAGGACGAAAAGAAGGAAGGAGAAAAGAAGGAAGGAGAAAAGAACATAGAGGAAGAGCAGAAGAAACTTGAGGAGATGGCTGCCAGCGGTGATGCCGGCACATCCGAAACCAGCGGTCTGGAAGGCCTCAAGAACATAGGCTCTGCGACTGACGGAAATCCTGAAGAAACCAAGCCAGAAGAAGCCCTAGTTGATGCTCCCGCTGAAGAACCCAAACCGGAACCGGTCAGCGAACCCGCCGAACCCGAACCGCTGCCTCAGGAAGAGACCGCTGAAGAGATTCCAAAGAAGAAAAAGAAGACAAGCAAGTCTGAGGCCGAGAAGCTGAAGAAGCAGATAGAGACGCAGAAGCAGACGATGAGAGAGCTTGAGAAGGAGAAGGATGATGCTTTACATAAAGGAGACGAGCTCGCTGAGCTCATAGAGGATATGACAGGTGAGATGAGAGACATTGAAAAGAAGCCCCCTCAGGAATCAGCACCTGCCCCTGCACAGGTGATGCCGGACATGGCGCCCCAGCTCAAGGCGCTGGAGGAAAAGACATCCGCCCAGATGCAGACGCTTCAGGAAACCATAAAGGCGATTGCCGAGCAGAAGCAGACCCAGAAGCAGGATGAAGAGGAAGTCGCTGTCACAATGAAGAAGATGTTCGACAAGCGGCTTAAGGAACTCGGCGACAAGCTTGAGGAAGCAAAAGCCAAGCCTGCACTCGGAGGAGATGGTTCCCCTGGTTCTGATGCTTCAGGCGGTCTCATGGCCATGAGTGGTGGTGTCGACTTCAATAAGGAAGTTGACAGCTTCAAAAAATCCCTGAAGGATATAGCAACGCTTCTTGACGCTTTCAAGGAAGAGGCAGAGAACAGGTTCATGTCCATCGACAGGGAGATGGAAGTGCTGAACACCATTCCAGAACTTGAGCAGAAAGTGAAGATGTTTGAGAAGAAGCTCGGTCCGGAGAATGTAGACAAGCTCAGGATGCTTATTTCCACAGCAGACGACCTTAAGGATGAGGTCATTCCCCTTGTCGTGAAGAGGGAGACCGAAGACAAGATAGACCCTTTCTCAAAAAGGGTGAAGAGGGTCGAGGAAGTGAACGAGAAGATTAGTGACAAGTTCGGTGAGATTCTTCTTGAGATGAAATCGCTTTCCAAACTGGATAACAGGATTGTGCGTCTTGAGGACAACCACACTGAACTGAAGAAAGCAATAGCAGACTTCAGGGAATCGTCAGGAGAAAAGGAGAAGGAAAGAAAGAGCGAACTCACGGAAAGGCTGAAGGATGTGATGCCTAAGATGCTTGAGGCAGAATCCAACAGCCTGAGGAAGGATTTCTCAGGAAGATTTTCATTCATTGACGACAAGCTCCAGTCACTTGAGAACATGATTACTGAGAACAGGAATGATATCGCTGAACTCTCTGCTCTCAAGGGTGAATTCGGTGTCATCGATGACAGGATGGACACAATTGACGAATCATCAGAGAAGTTCGTGGAAAGGATGGACGCGCTGAAGGGCAAGATTGATGCGCTGCGTGAGAAAGCCGAGAAGCTCGAAACTCCTAAGGAGATAATAACCGAGCTTGACAACAAGACCAAGGACATACTGGAGATACGCGAATTCTTCGTCAGGAGGTCTGACGGGCTTGAGGAAAGGATAAACCAGCTTGATGAAAGGGCAACGCCCACGAAGGAACTGCATGACAAGGTAGACAATATATTCAAGAATCTCGCTGACCTAAAGGAGAATCAAAAAGCTCTCGAGCAGAAGTTCGACGCAGAGAAGAAGGAACTGCAGAAGATAATATTCCAGAATGCAGAAGAGAAGAAGAAGCTCGAGGACAAGCTCAAGGAGCAGAAGATGAGGGTCAGCACACTCCTTAAGGAGTTCAGGTGATATTATGGATGAGATAAGGGAAGTGGAGATTGAACTCAGACGCCTTAGAGAGGACGCGATAAAATACAAGAAGGAATCCGAGTCATCCCAGAAGGAGACGAAAACACTCGAATCCAAGAATGACTACCTTGTCAACAAGCTCAAGGAGGCGTCATATGTTTACGGGGAAGCTGGAAAAAGGCTTCTTTATTTCATAAACAACCAGGTCAATCCTGTCACGAAGAGGCTATCAGACCTTGAAGCTGATGACAAGAAGCTCGCAGCCAAAGACAAGGCACTCAACGATTCAATTATATCCATGGAGAAGCTGGTGAAGTCTGATTTCACCAAGCTTGACAAAAGGCTTGCTGTACTGGACCTTGAGATAAGGACCACACAGGAAAAGGTTCAGGCTGCGCTGAAAAGCGCTGTCAGGAGGGCTGAGAAAGGAGATATTCTACTGGAAGAGAAGATTGAAGCCACTGTCGCTGATATTGATTCTGCACTCAATGTATTCAAGTCCGGTGTTGACAAGAGGCTGGCAGCCAAGCTCCTCTCAACAGAAGGCAAGATAAACAAGAAACTTGAGATGCTTAATGAAAGAAGCCTTCTCATCGGAAAGGACATAGAGGCTCTCAGAAAATTCGAGGGAGACATTCAGGGGCTCGACGGAAAACTACAGATAACCATAGCCAACCTGACGCAGACAAGGCTTGACACCGAGAAACTGGCACAGAAACTCAGGGGTGAGATGAAATCAACGAAGACAAATATTGGGAATGATATGAAAGCTCTCAGAGGTGATGTTGAAAAAAGCATTATGACAGCCACAGCAGAGCTGAGGCAGGCTGACCAGAAGAACCTAGGTGACATAAAGCTCGAGGCTGAAAGGACTCAGCAGGCTCTCTCATCAATGGTTGAAACGCTCAAAGCGGACATGGCGTCATTCGAAAATGATGTCAGCACAAGCATGAGGAAGAGCCAGGCCGCACTGACCAAAGACCTGAAGCTTTACGGAAGCGGTGTTGACAAGCGCATGCTTTCCATTGAGACCAACCTGGGTGCTGCCAAGAAAAGCCAGACTGATGCCGAGAGGATATTCAGCCAGAGGATGGACAAGATGATGCAGCACGCAGCAGTTGTTGATGAGAGGCTTGATGGGATAAATGAGGATGTACTCGAGCATATGAGAATCATCAGGGAAGGTATTGCAAGAAAGGAAATACACATGAAGAACGAACTTCAGAAGATGAACAAGGTCATCGGAGCGAACCTTAAGGCTTCAGCCACTGCAATCGACAAGAGGATAAGCCTCATGTCAAAGGATGTCCAGCATCTCATGGAGGCCGAGGCGCAACTGATTGCATTGGCAGGAGAGGTCGGAAAAAGGAAGGAAGATATCACAGCGCTGAGCTCCAGAATGAATGCGCTTATAGCTGACAGCAAGGACAAATCCGAAAAGAATGACATGATGCTTAAGAAGCAGATAGAATTCATCAGGAAAGATATCGAGAATCGTCTGGAATCAGCCGAGTCAAGGATAGCGAAGGAGAACGTAACATCATTTTCCACAGCAAGGCATGAGCTCAAGAAGGATGTCCATGCTCTCAGGGAGGAAAACGCCACGCTCCGTGCTGATGTGAAGAACCTCAAGTCAATGGGCGCTGTTCTCAACGACCTTCAGCAGGGCGTGATGGGAATGGAAAAGAGGATAACTGATTCCATCAATGAAATGAAGCATGTATCATCTTCTGTGAAATCCGATATAGAGTTGCAGTCGCTTCAGGCAAGCAAGGACTTTCAGGGAATGTCAGCAAAAGTGAAGGCTGACCTTGATGCTGTCATATCCAGAGAACGGGAAAGATTTGCATCGCAGACAGCTGAGCTGGACACAAGGCTGAAGGAGCTGCTCAAGGTTACAGGAGAACTTTCAGGGATTTCTTCATCGAATGCACAATCGTCATCATCCAACGCCAAGAAGATAGCACTTCTTGAGAAAAAAATCGAGAGGGTTCTCGGAGAGGTTGTCGGCATGAAGAAGGAATACAGGCTTGAAATGGGAAAACTTATCAAAGAGCTGGAGGGCTGATATGAGCAGCTTCAGTAAGGTCAGAAGTGGAATAACGGGCCTGAAAAAACAGAAAGAAGATCTTGAAAAAAACTACGGTTTTCTTACACAGGAACTTCACAGGATGACTGACGACAATACCGCCCAGATAAGGGCACTTGCTGGCAGAAGCGAGGGATTCACCGCAGACATATCCGGAATGAAGGAGCAACTGAAAACAAACGATGATAACGTCAGTAACCTCGGTGCGAATCTCGGCTCTGAGATAACCGGAATACAGAAAAGGCTTGAAGACCAGAAGAAGATACTGGATATTGTCAGCCAGAAGATACAGAAGGCAACTGATGCTGCTGCAGAAGCTGCGAGGGGCATAAGCGACACAAGAAAATTCGAGAATGATGTTTCAAAATCCCTTCAGGACATAAGTTCCGGACTCACATCTGCAAACGAGAAGATTTCATCTGTTGATTCTTCATCCAGAAATGCAATAGATGCTGTCGATAAGAAGTTCACTTCAGGCATGGAGATGGTGAAGAAACTCTCAGATACCCAGACTGCTGTGATAAAGGAACATGACAGCGCGCTTGAGAAGACAATGCTTACGCTTCAGTCACTGAAAAAGGACATACTGGCTGGGAATGAAAGAATGGCCAATGTAAAAACAGCCGCTGCGGCAACTGCCAAGAAGCTTGAACTGCTTGGCGTGCTCAAGTCAAAGATAAAGCACATAGAAGATGTGAAGAGCGGGCTTGTGCAGGGAGTGGAATCAATAAAATCCATAAAGAATGACATGTCAGCACTCAAGCAGAAAACCAAGGATCTCGAAACAAGACTCAGTGATGCAGACAAGTTCCTTGAATCAAGGCTTCTTGAAAAGGCCAAGGTTCTTGACAACCAGATGGCAGGGAAGACTGCCTCAATGGAGACCCAGATGCAGGAGAGGCTCAAATTCCTTGAGGAAAATCTCACTGAAAAAGGACGCACGCTTGAGACAAAGATTTCCGCGGATATTGTCGCTATGAACAAGCTCCTTAGCAGGGAGCTTGCTGACATAAAGAAAATGAAAACCAAAATTGAAAAGAGCGATACAGGGCTCAAGGACCTGAAGGGCAATACAGCAGCCCTGAAGAAGGCAACGGATGATAACAAAAGCGAGCTTGTGCTTCTCTGGGAAAAGGTCAATTCATACAGGGATATTGCAGGTCGTGTTGCTGAGATAGAACAGGTCAGGGATACGATTGTCAGCGGCCTGGGAAGGGTAGACAAGCTATCCGAGGACATGAAAGTGTTCAGCGAGAAGAGAAAGGCTTTCGAAGCGAAGTCCCGCGATGACATGGCATCCCTGAAAGCTGTTGCTACCAGGGCCGATTCAGGAGTCACCGGTGTGAATCTCGTTCTCGCCGGACTCAGAAAAGACCTTGCAAGTGCGACAAAAATGATAAGCTCCATAAAAACTGACCATGACACAACCAAGAAAAGCGTCCGGTCAATGGACAGTCTTGCTGCAAGGCTATCCGCATCAGAGAAAGCTGTCAATGGGATTGCAGCGAAAACAGAAGAGATAAAGTTGCTTGACAAGAAAATTGCTTCGCTCTCAAAAGACCTTGGCACCATGAAAATTGCAATGGATGGTGCTGATTCTGCAATAGACGAGAAGATAAAATACAATGTGAGTGCAATAAAAAAAGACACTGCGTTCAATTCAGCTGCGCTCGCTAAGATTGACCAGGATATTCAGGGAATCACGCTTACCATAAACTCACTGAAAAAGGACATGGCTTCTGAAAGCACCGGAAGCAGAAAGCTTCAGTCAGCAGTTGAGAAACTCCAGAATAAGTCAGCTGACCTTGAGAAGCTGCAGATAAGGCTTGGAGATGTTGAGCAGACGAAGCAGGCTCTTACGGATGCAATGGAAGCGAAGCTTGAGGACAGGATAAAATTCATTGAGACAAGCCTGCGCCAGAAGGCTGACAATATGGAAGCTACGCTTGCTGAGCGCTCAAAGGCTACGGAGTCCATGCTTTCCGGTGATATATCTCAGATAAAGAATGAACTTGCAGCAAAAGACAAGTCCATAGAAAGTATTAAACAGAAGATTGACACTGTTGTCAGGATAGAGCAGAGGCTCAGCACAGCTGAAAAGGACAAGGACACGATAACCAGAAACCTTTCGTCACTCCAGAACCTTAGGACAGACCTTGTGAAGATTGGAGAGAAGTCAAAGCTTTTCGAAAAGAACATAGGCGAGCTGAGGACAGATATTGCAGCAGGACTCACAGAGCTGCGCGGAAAGTTCGACACGAGCAGGAATGAGGAAGGCAACAAGTTCAGCACAGCTGTCAAGGCATTCCTCAACACAAAAGCAGACATCTCCAAGAAGATGGGCATACTTGAACTCAAGCTTGACGAGAACGAGAAGAGGTTTACGGATTTCTCAAGAATTGTAACGAGACTGGACCTTGTGGAAAAGAAGCTTGACAGGATTTCAGAGAAGGATACTGAAATGAGAAGGCAGGTCGACAACATCGAGAGAAGAGGCGCTGACGAACGTGTGATGGTCGTGGATCTGGCGAAGGATGACATCGACAAGGTGTGACCATGGAAACCATAACAATCTGTCTGGCTGCATCCGCTTCAGTCATATTCCTGGCAGCAGCTGTTTATATTCATAAACTGAGGAAGCGCTCTGAGAGTGTTTTTCCTGCGCCGTTCCTTAACCCTCGGACAAAGAGGAAGCCTAAGACTTCTTGATTATACTGCTTACATCATTCTTCCTTCCGGATATGATCAGCACATCGCCTGCTGATATAGCATCATCCTTCTTTGGAAGGTATCTCCACTTGTCATCCCTCTTGAGACCTATAACACTTACGTGACCTTCTGTGAGTTCTTCTATGGTCTTGCCTATTACCTTTGAGCGCTTCTTTATTTCAACGAAATCGGCAACCTCTATCGAGTCCTTAAGCCCCTTGAGAATCGTGGGGTGGATCGGTATCCCCCTTGACAGTGAATCTATAAGCTCTTTTATGGCATTGGATATATCTTCCATAGCGCTTGAAAGCCTCAGCACGGATGTGAGTTCAAGCGCATCCTTTGGTGTCTTGGTCGCAAGCATGCATTCTGCCTCAACCTCATACTGCCGGATGTCTATCTCCTCTTCAAGCTCGTGAATTTTCTCAACAAGCTTCTGGTCCTGCATGAGAAGCGCAGAGAAGCCGAGTGCTATGGCGAGATTTACCATGTCCTTCATCTCGACAATAAGGTCAACGACATTCTTCTCTTTTCCGAGCAGATCCTCTAGAATTTTCTCGCTTTTGTATTCGGATTTTGGTATTTTTACCACGACTCCTTATTTTCATTTAATATGCTGTCTTAAATAACTTACTAAATTGCTGCTGAAGCTATTAAGAGCAGCATCGAAATCCCGACAAAATCACCTATTGTGGTGAGTATTGGAACAACAACATTATCCGGGTCAATCCCGTGCCTGTATATCAGGTAGCTTGTGAATATCGAGCCTGCCATCAGCATGACAACTGTCAGAATCCCGGCTGTGAAAGTTATTGACGGAAAGACGATGAAGTTTGCCATCTCAATGCCGGCGTAGCTGTTTATTCCCGCAGCTACTAATCCCAGGAGGAGGAATGATACAGCAGCGACAAATGTCATCGCAAGTACGTTCGTCCTGAGCATACCGCTTTCATGCAGGCGTGGCTTGATGAGGCCCATATGGAGGCCGGAAGATATCCTGCTGGCCATGACGCTGGAGATGTTCCCATTAACTGCATTGAATGACGGCACTATTATCAGCAGCCCTGGAAGCGCTTTCAGTAATTCCTGATTGTTGCCAAGGAACATGCCCGACATTATGCTTATTGCAGCGCATACAGTCAGAACAGGAAGGCTCTCCTCTATGACTTCTTTTGCATTTATCATAATCCAAGCCCCAGAACGAATTTAACTGAAATGAGAAGGCATACCATGGTTATCACGTCGCCTATGCTGGCTGCTGCCGGGAGCGTTATGTTATCAGGATCCAGTCCCTTCCTGTAGCTTATTATCGCGATGCCGGATGTCGTAAAAGACAGTATCACACCCGAGACTAATCCGGTTATCACGCATATCAGCATGAAGTTTATCATCGGCATGCATGCTCCGCTGACAAAAGAGCATACCTGCCATGCGAGTATCGAGAGCACAAATGAAACGAAAACACTCATGAATATGCTTATCTCTATGTTCGTCTTCAATCCCTTGGATATATGCTTCGTCGATATGTAGCCGAGATGCAGTCCTGATGACAGTCTCGCTCCGAGCGCGGATGATATGTTTCCCCTGAGACCGAGAATTCCCGGAACTATTATCAGCAGACCCGGAGCTACCGAGATATTCTCAATTAATGTGTTGAGGAAGCCGCCCGTGAAAAGACCGACGAATGCAAAGAGAAGTATTACTGGTAGCGTCTCTTCGATAATGCGAAGCATGGAGTTTGCTACTACCATTTTAAACAATTGCCTGAGATGATATAAATTATAAGAAAGGAACCAAGGATAAAGTATGCCAAAAAAGGTGCTGGCCGGGGGGGCATTCAATATCCTGCATCCCGGGCATATATTCTTCCTGGAGAAAGCAAAGAAGCTTGGCGACAGGCTTGTAGTTGTGGTTGCCTCAGACAAAAAGGTCAGGAGCAGGAAGAATCTTCTTGAGAGCGCGGAATACAGGGCAGAAAGGATAGGCGTTCTCTCTTTCGTGGACAAGGTTGTCATAGGTGACGATGACGACATGATGAAAATCGTCAGGGAAGAGAAGCCTGATGTCATAGCACTCGGATACGATCAGGATGCCGAGGAGATAAGAAAGCTACTTTACAGTGAAGGTCTTTTCTGCAGGATAGTGAGGATTCAAAAGTTAAAGGGATACTCGACCAAAAAGATAACAGGTGGCAATAAATGAGAAAAGGCCAGATATGGACACTTGACATGGCGCTTTCCCTGATGATATTTTTCTCTGCTCTCCTTTCGATAATAATGGCATGGAACTTCATAAGCGCTGACATATTCGAGGGGCAGGAGATGAGAGAGATGCAGCTGAAGACCATGACAGTATCCGATTCCCTTATCCGGACTCCGGGTGTCCCGGAAAACTGGACCAATGACACAGTAAGTGTCATAGGGCTTGCATATGATGACAATGAGCTTGACATCCAGAAAGTCGGGGAGTTCGCCAATATGAGCTATTCAAGGTCGAGGGCGTTGCTTGATGTGATGCCCTACAATTTCTATTTTGAAGTCAGGGACATAAACGGAACATTATACATGAATACCAGCAACCCTATAGGCGATGACGCCTCGGTTGTCATACCTGCCATAAGGTATGCCTCCTTCGGTGGCAGGATAGTGAAGGTCACCTTTGTCATGTGGATATAAACCCATTTAAATCACAACCACAATCATAACACATGAAAGCCCAGTTTGCAGGCAAGTTCTCGAAAGACGGGGAAGAGGTCAACAGCCAGTTCGCTGTCAAATACAAGAAGCCTCCGACGCCATACAAGGGCGCTGACAAGACAGGGACGTGGTTTGAAATCAGGCTTTCGGACAGGACAGGAGAGATAACAGCCAAGTTCTGGGGAAGGGTTGACAAGGAGACCGATAAGGTCTACGACAGCATAGGAAAAGGGGACATCGTGCATGTGAAGGGTGTCATTCAGGAATATCCCAAAGGCACGGGAAAATTCTCTGTTTCCGTTGACCCGTCAAAAGGGCTGATTGAGAAGTGCAGAAACGATGAGTACAATGTTGAGGATTTCATCGCAAGCAGCCAAAAAGATGCTGCATCAATGCTTTCTGAGATAAAGTCCATGCTTTCCGGTGTGAAGAACCCGCACCTGAAGAATGTCGCTGAGAAGTATCTCCAGGATGAAAAATTCATGTCGCTTTTCACAAAAACTCCCGCAGCCATGGAATACCATCAGAACTATATAGGAGGGCTCATGGAGCATACGCTGAACTGCATGAAGATTGTTGTTTCCATATGCGATGTACATACAGAACTTGACAGGGACCTCGCTTTGACAGGCGCATTCATACATGACACAGGAAAAACAAGGGAGCTTGAGGTGTCAGGCGGCGTGATAGATGTTACAGAAGAGGGAATGATGATAGGGCACATAACATCAGGATACGACATGCTTGCTGAAAAGCTCAAGACCATTCCCGGCATGCCTGAGGAGCTAAAGCTGAAGCTTCTGCACATAATGCTGAGCCATCACGGCAAGAAGGAATACGGTGCTGTCAAGGAGCCTCAGATTCCCGAGGCGCTTGCAATTTTCTATGCGGATGACTGCGATGCCCAGATAGACCTTTTTCTGCGCATGAAGCGCGAGGCGAACACAGAAGATGCGTGGATATGGAACAAGAAAGTCGGCCACATATACCTGAAGTAGGCAGCTGCCTCCCTTTATTAAATGTAACCCTGTATAAGGTGTCATGAGCGATGCAGTCAAAATCTACAGGGAAATGAAGTCATTCTACAAGAAAGACTTCGGAGCGTACCTGAATCACATATCAGGCTTCAGCTACATCCTTGCCAACGGAATGGCAGAACCTTCAGATGTTGAAGAGACTGAAGAACACATAAGGAACAGCCTCAGGAACGTCAAGGAAGTCTATGATGCATTCACTCCTGAGATGGCCGGGAAGGAATATTTCAGCGAGATACGCGGTGTGAGCGAAATGATAGCGCTTCTTGAGGAAAATGTCGAGTATCTCCTCGAAAACTACAGGAATGATGAAATGGGAGATAATGTCAGAAGCCGCGCAGATGCAATTCAGGAGATAGCTTCGTCAATAAATGAAAAGGGCTCTGCATGGAGAGGCCGGATAAACAGCCTCGGGAAGGAAATAGGCATTGACAAGGATATATGGCACTACAAGTAGTCACAGTTCAAGCTCGAAAATCTTGTACTTGACCTTGACCTTCCAGCCTGCCTTCTTTATCATCTCAAGAACATAACTGTTGATTTTGCTTTCCTTGCCTATGTGCTGTATGCCCATCTCCAGCGCAAGCAACGGGCTCTTTATCTCAGCCACCACCTCTCCTGCGTGGATGACTATGTCGACTGCCGGTTTGCCGTCGAGAAAGAGATGGAAGCGCAGCCTGCCATCGAACACTTCAAGTATGTCTGTAATCATGCTCATATTTCTGCACTTCCATAAATGAGAAAAATCATTTCTTTTTCTTGTATGGTACAACTGTGAACTGGACGTTTCCCTCGACTTTTACTTTTGTGCCGCCGACATCGAACTTTATACCATCAAGACTGACGTTTGCTGATGTCTCCTTGCCTTCCATTATGCTAAGGAATTTGACAAGAAGATCTTCCTTGTTCTTTAGCAGCTCTTCAATGAAACCCATTGTTTAACACCTCCGATTTACCGGTTTCCCGGCAGTTAAATAAATATAATCGAGGCAATTAATAAATGATACCCAGGAGGTACTGTTTTTTATGGTAGAAAATATAGTGGTTGGACGGGACAAGCCTGATATGGATAAATACGGGGAGGTTGGCACAGCCTTCCTCGGAAAGCACATAGTCGGAAAGGGGGAAGACGCTCATCTCACCAATCCTGTTCTCATGGATGTCACAAGGCCTCATGTCATGCTGGTATGCGGAAAAAGAGGAACAGGAAAATCCTACTCAGCGGGAATAATATCCGAGGAAATTGCGGTTCTTCCGCCAGAGATAAGGGAGAACCTTGCTGTTGTAATGTTTGACACAATGGGAATATACTGGTCGATGAAGCATCCGAATGAGAGGGATAAGGACATTCTGAAGGAGTGGGGACTCAAGCCGAACGCGCTCGATGCGAAGCTTTTCGTTCCCAAGGGTTATGTTCAGGAATACGAGCAGGCCGGCGTTGCTTACGACAGCACATTCAATCTTGTATGCTCAGACCTCTCTGCGCAGGACTGGGTCCTGACATTCGGATTCTCTTTCGTCGATGAATATGGCACCACGATAGAGCGTGTGATGAAGAAGCTCAAGAAAAAAGGAAACTACTCGCTTCAGGACATAATCGCTGCCATAGAAGGGGATGAAAAAACAGAGAAGCGTGTCAGGGACTCCCTTGTCAACAGGTTCAGCGCTGCTGAGAGCTGGGGCATATTCGACAGGGAAGGCACTAAAATAGAAGATTTGGTAAAGCCGGGAACAGTTTCGATACTGGACATATCCCATTACATGCAGGTTTCAAGTTCATGGTCTGTGCGTTCAATGCTCGTGGGTCTTCTCAGCAGGAAGATATACCATGCAAGGTCGCTTGCAAGGAAGGCCGAGGAGCTTGAGGTCATGACAGGTGAGACAAGGAAGACCATGCCAATGGTGTGGATAATGATAGACGAAGCTCATCAGTTCCTTCCAACTGACGGAAAGACTGCTGCAACAGAACCGCTGCTGACACTTGTCAAGCAGGGACGAGAACCAGGCATATCGCTGCTTTTCATAACCCAGAGGCCCAACAAGCTGCATGAGGATGCTCTTGCCCAGTCTGACATAATACTTGCCCACAGGCTCACATCAGAAGCGGACCTCACCGCGCTGAGAGGGATAATGCAGACATACATGCTCGATGACATACAGGAATACATAAACACGCTTCCAAGGAAGAAAGGCACTGCAATCATTCTGGATGACAATTCAGAGAGGATATACCCGATACAGTGCCGTCCGAGGAAATCATGGCATGCCGGCGGCTCACCCATTGCAATAAAGGACATGGGCATACTTGGTTAATATTAAGGGCTCAGAAGCTACCTAGGAAATCATTCCTTCCGGTCATTCTGGAGCGTTTTCCTCATCGCCCGTTATTGTTTAGGTAAAACGTTTTAAAAAGAGAGTCATTACTTTTACTATGGGACTCTTTGGCTCTTTTTTTGGTGGAAAGAAGAAAAGCGATACGGTTGTCCAGGCTCCTGCATCCAAGGTTGAGATGAAGGTCTCTGATGCAGCCAGCTGGATAAGCAGCGAATACGGAAAATACATAGAGGAAGAAAAGAAAAAATTCAGCCACGTTTCTTCTGATATTTCTGAAAGTGTATCAAGGCTGAAGAAGCTTGTCGGTGATGTGATGAAGGTGAAGTTCGAGGGTGATGACAAGACATATGCAGCTGTGAACATGATAAAGGACACGTGGGCCAAGAAGGCTTCTGTGAGCATAAGCAGCTATGAGCGGGAGCTATCGTCCATGTCAATGGATGATATCGATTTTGCATCATTCAGGAACCATTTTCACAGGACACTGAAGCTCATGGAGGAAACAGGAATGATACCCAAGCAGAGGATTGTAATGGGCAAGTTCTTCAAGAAGGAGAGCTCAAGGCTTGCTGATATACTGAATTCAATGGGAACGAAACTCGACGAGATGAGGGAAATCATAAACGGGAAGAGCGTCCTCAGGAACCTGAGTACTGTTGAGGGCATGCTCAGAAGCGTGTCTGATATTGAAAACGAGATAGCAGAGCTGAACATCAGGAAGGATGCAATCGCAACTGACATTGAAAGTGCTGAATCCAAGGAGAAAACCGCAAGAAAGAAACTCCGTGAAGTAACGAAGAGCGGGGAATGGAAGAAAATGGAAGATATTGAAAATGAAGAAGAAGAATGGAAGAATGCACTAAGCCGGACCGAGAATGAGATAATAGGAAAGCTCGGTGATGTCAAGAGGGTTGTGAAGATATTCTCCCATGACTGTGAGAATGTCGCAAAGAGTGACAGGAAAATCGCGGAGAAGTTCTCTGATTCGCCCATGAAGGCCTTCCTTAACGGAGACCCGGGAGAAATACAGGCGATGTTCAAGGAAATCCTTCTCAAACAGAAAAGCGGCCACTTCAGCGTCTCTGAAAAGGATTCGCCTAAGATGAAAAGCCTGAGAGGCATAGTGGATTCAAAATGGCTTGCTGTCAAGCGCGCTGAGTACGACAACGCAAAGGACATGATATCAGACTGCAGGAAAAGGCTCGGTGAAATAGCTCTTCACGATGACAAAAGGGATGCAGAGAGGACAATAGAAAGAACCAAGAAGGAAACAGAGGGTCTCCAGAAGGATGTATTGTCCTTGAAATCAAAAATCAGCGCGAAAGAAAAGGAGTCATCACTCAAGAAAAGCGAAATTGCCGATTACATAAAAATGGAAATGGACAGGGATGTTGTTTTTACATGAAGATGCTGAAAATGGCTGACGGAAAAAAGATGCCCGCTGTCGGGCTTGGCACATGGCAGCTCACAGGGGATATCTGCTTTTCAGCTGTAAAAACAGCACTTGAAATGGGTTATAAACACATAGATACAGCTGAGATATACGGAAACCACAAAGAAGTCGGCAAAGCGATATCCGGACATGACCGTTCAGGGCTTTTCATAACTTCCAAGGTCTGGAGGTCTGATATGAACTACGACAACATCCTCAGGGCATGCGACAGGACACTCGGTGAAATAGGCACGGAATATCTTGTTTTGTATCTTCTCCACTGGCCCAATGACAGCATACCGATGGAAGAAAGCATGAAAGGACTGAACAGGCTTGTTGATGAAAACAAGGTGAGAAGCATAGGCTTAAGCAACTTCAATGAGAAGAAGACTGATGAAGCCATGAGCCATACTGACATACCGATAGTGACCAATCAGGTTGAGTTTCATCCGTACCTTTTCCAGAAAGAGCTTCTCGAATACTCGGCAAAAAAGAATATAATACTGACAGCTTACTCGCCGAATGCAATGGGCAGAGTATCAAAAGATGAAGCCATGACTGAAATTGGCGCCAGATACGGGAAAACATCCGCACAGGTCGGTCTGCGCTGGCTACTTCAGCACGGGCTTGCGGTGATACCCAGGTCATCGGGTTCACACCTTAAGGAAAACATAGACCTTTTTGATTTCTCTCTGAAACGAAAGGAAATGGATGCTGTCGATTCTCTTAATATTAACAAGCGCCTGATGAATCCCAGCTTCAGCAGCATTCCGTTCTTTGACAGCATCCCGGAGCCTGTTATAAAATTCGCTTCAAAATTCCTGAAGTAATCAGGGCACGAGCCTGTCCGGAGTCCTTGGGAACAGTATGGCTTCCTTTATGTCCGGGAGGTCCAGAAGCTTTTCAATCATTCTCTCAACCCCGAATCCTATTCCTCCGTGAGGCGGTATTCCGTACCTGAACGGCTCAAGGAAGAATTCGAAATTCTTCGGATTGAGACCCTTCTCTTTCATTACATTCTTCAGGACATCGTGCCTGTGCTCCCTCTGCCCGCCGGACGCCATTTCCATCCCGCGGAAATCCAGGTCCAGTCCCCTTGAATATTTTCCCTCAAGCATTATGTAGAACGGCTTTATCTCCGAAGGGAACTTGGTGAGGAAGTACCATTCAATACCTTTCTTAGCCATTATCTCCCCGAACTTCTTCTCCTGCGCATCCTCGATGTCATCTCCCCATTCTATTTTCACGCCTGACTTCTTCAGTGTGTCCACCATCTCGTCGTATGTAACCCTTTTCATGGGAAGTTTCGGAATCTTCACTTCCTTTTCAATCATCTTAAGCTCGTGCCTGCAGTTCTTTGATATCGAGCTTATGGTGTAATGAACCATACCCTCGAGCGTTTTCATGATGTCTTCCTCTGATTTAATCCATCCCTGCTCAAAGTCCACTGAAAGAAATTCTGAAACATGCCTTGACGTATGGAATTTCTCAGCCCTGAATGCCTGGCCTATCTCGAAAACACGGTCCATGCCGGATGCCATCATCATCTGTTTGTAGAGCTGCGGGCTCTGGCGAAGGAACGCCTTTTTGTCATAATACTGCACAGGGAACATCGTGGCTCCTCCCTCAGCACCAGCTGCCTGTATCACCGGGGTGAACGCCTCCACGAATCCTTCCTTTATGAAATATTCCCTTATGGCCTGAACAGCCCTTGCCTTTATCCTGAATATGGCCTGGAGTTTCGGCTCCCTTAAATCAAGGAACCTGTAATCGAATCTCTTGTCCTTGCCGGACTCAATCTTCCCGAAAACATCTATAGGCAGTTCCGGTTCTGACTTCGAGACTATCTCAATCTTTGACGGTATCATCTCAAAGCCTGCGGGACAGTGTGCGGATTTCTCAATTTTTCCCTCAACTCTGACGCAGTATTCTTTCATGATTTCTGACATCTTCTTTAGGACATTATCAGACACAGTGTCCTTCTTTCCGGTGACCTGAACTGTCCCTTCGCGATCCCTCAGTATGAAGAACTTTAGTCCGCCAAGGTCCCTTGTCTTGGCTACCCAGCCCTCCATGACGACCTTGTCACCAATCTTCACAGAACCTGAATATTTCCTTTCCATACACACAAATTGCCTTACTGCTTTTTATTTGATTATCTTCCCTTTCATCCAGCTTCCGAGACTCTTCTGCTCTTTCTCCCCTATCAGTGTCTTGTGAGTGACCCAGCTCTTCCGCACGAGCCCCTCCGGAAAGTTCTTGTTGCTCTTCAGCCAGTTTCTGAGCCATTCCATTGTCTTCTCATCGGATGTGTAGCCTGTGCCAAAGTCTCCATGCTCATTCTTCAGCTTCCCGATTTCAGCTTCTCTTTCGACCTTTGCTATTATGCTTGCAGCGGAGACAACAGGAAAGTCACGGTCAGCCTTGTGCCTGGCAATTATCTTGACATCCCCACCCACGAGTTTCTCCATGAAAGCGGTGAATTTAGGCAGATTCGTGTCAGGAGCGTCTATGAAAGCTTTCTGAGGTTTGAGAATCCTGAGACCGTCCGCGAATTTCATTGCCTCTATTCTGTTCAGGTCAACTCCCTGCTTCCTGAATGTGTCTATCTTGCAAGGCCCGACCTTGAAAACGACAATATCCTTTGCTATCTCCTCTATCTTTTCTGCGAGTTCCTCGCGCTTTTTCTGGGAAAGCTCCTTGGAATCCCTCACTCCGATGGCTTTCAGTTCTTTCTCTTTTTCCGTGTCAACAGAAACTACAGCTATCACCAGCGGCCCGATTATGCAGCCCCGACCCGCTTCATCGCATCCTGCTATGATTTCTTGCATAATACCACGAATATTATAAATCTTGGCTTTGATAAGCTTTTAAAACGCTTATTCTAATTATAGGACACCAAGCGGGGTAGAGCAAGGTAATCCAGTTTTTCTGATTACCCTCGAAGCCTGGAGTGCTCGTTGGGCTCATAACCCAAAGGTCAGTGGTTCAAATCCACTCCCCGCTATGAGCCCTTTTAGAAAAAGCGCTTGCGGAAAAGAGCCTTTTTCTGTTCAAGTCGTGCAAAAACGTTCACGAAAAACTGCATATTTTGCCGTAAGCTTTTGTGGAAGCGGCCAGCTCCTGTAAAAGCTTAGCGCTCGCGGAAAAACGGAAATTTTCTCAATAATTATCCAATATATTTAACATGCCTCCCCTAATTAGAGTTATGGATCTGTATCTGGCATCTGTCATCATATTCGCAGTTCTTCTGGCGCTTCTCGTCTACAAGGACAGGAAGAGCTTCCAGAGAGAGTCTATATTCCTTCTCAGGCGGAGCAAGAGAGGACGAGGCTTACTTGAGAAGATAGGAACCACCTGCCCTCGGGGATGGAAGATTGTCGGTTTCGTTTCCGTGATTACAGGATTCGTTGTTTCCGTGCTCGGCCTGAAAATGCTTTTTGACAATCTTGTCGCAGCCATACAGGCAGGGGCATCCGCGCCAAGCCTTGCGCTACTGCTTCCATCTCCTACAGCTGAGCCTATTTTCGGCTACGGCTACCTTGCAGTGCCTTTCTGGTACTGGATAATATGCCTTGCGCTGCTGGCGCTCGTCCATGAGGGATTCCATGGCATATTCACAGCCCGTGAGAAAGTCAGGATAAAATCGCTTGGATTCGGCATACTAGCTGTTATACCACTGGCGTTCGTGGAGCCTGACGAGAAGGCACTTGAGAAGAAGGGAATGTGGCCTGCCCTGAGAGTGTTCTCAGCAGGGTCCTTTGCGAATTTCCTTCTTGCGATAGTGTCGGTCATAATTTTCGTGAGCATGATTGCATCCATATACAGCGCCAGTGGCGTCAGCTTCCAGACATATCCATTCGCCAAGGTACAGCTATCTGACATAGGAACGATAGGTGGCAATGATGTCTATGGAGAAGACGGGATTATAAGTATACTGGAAAATTATGGTGAAAATGATACACTGCAATTGACAGCCGGCAATGACACGTATTTCATAAAGAAGAAATATCTGGAAGAGCAGCTCGATGAAGGAGAAATCATACTATTCAAGGATTATCCTGCTGCAAGAGCAGGCATAGAGGGAACCATAGTGAAGGTCAACGATGACGATATAACGGACCTTCAGGACCTTTCCCTTGCACTGGAGAAAGCAGGGATTAACACTGACATAGAAGTTACTGTTCTCAATGAAGACGGGACAGAGGATACTGTTTCCATGCGGACTTCTGACACACCCGAATCAGGGCCTTTCGTGCCTGACGGATACATAGGTTTCTTTGCTTCAATGGAGCAGGTCCTCCCGGGAAGCATAGATTTCTACATAGCAACATCCGAATCAGTTGCAGCCATCACAGGCCAGGAAGTCGCAGTCACATGGAATTACGCCAACCAGAGAATACTCATGTGGGAGTGGGTCGCTGACAACTATCCTTCACTTTCCGGCAGGGCTGATGCGAACATAGCCGAATGGCAGGCTGAACTCGCTAAGCACAACAAGCCGGGATTCATAGGAGTGCTCAATGTGGCAGCCAGCTATGAGCTGAACGACGGGCTTGAGCCATTCGATGGCGTGTTCGGGTTCATACAGGGCCTTCTGATGTTCCTTTTCATAATAAACATCGGTGTGGGAATAGTGAACCTCCTTCCGGTCAAGCCGCTGGATGGGGGTAAGATGTGGGACATCCTGCTGGCGAGATACATCCCGAAGCACTCAAAGCAGATAATGAGAATACTCGGATACATCGTACTGGCGCTGCTCCTTGCAAACTTCATACCGTTCGGCGCGCTGTTTTAGAAATGGAAGGGATTTCTTTTACTGAACAGTCATTTTATGCGGTCTGAAATTATTTTGCTTTACTTTGTGGTCCCAGTCTTGTGAGAAGGCTGGAAAAGAGGAGAGGCACGACGAAAGTGAATACCATGCTCGACGCTATGACGACTGAGTAGAGGTCGACCCCTATGAGCCCGTTGTCGAAGAGTATCTTTATTATTATAATGCTAGTGCTGAATCTGACCGACAGTCCTATTCCAAGCAATAGTGACTGATTGGTTCCAAGCTCTTTCCTTGCAATAGCATAACTGCCAATCATCTTTGAGCCGTTGGATACGGCGATTACAATCAAAAGGAGAAGAGGGTATGTAATGATGTATCCTATATCCATGGTCGAGCCTGCCCAGAGGAAGAATATCGGTGCGAACAGACCGTAGCATACTGTCTTGACTTCGCTTTCTATCATTTTAAGTCTCTTCTTGGTTATGAATGTTCTGAGCCCGATACCGGCCAGGAACGCTGCGAGAGGGGACGCTTCTGCATACTGCCCGATGCCAAGGAAGAGGAACAATATGAAAATCGAGAAGATGAAAAGAGTCTCTACATTGAGGAAGTTGAATTTGTCGCTGTCTTCTTTCAGTTTGCTCAGTCCGAAGGAAAGTATGAAAATCACGAAAAGTGACATCAGTGTCACCCCGATGTTGAAATGCGAGTATGTGGATGACCCAACCAATACTACGACCAGCAGCAGTGCCATAACCTCTATGATATCGTCCAGCAGGCCGATGCCTATTATGGACTGGCCCAGGCGTGTATTCACCAGCTTAAATTCATCAAGAATGGGAATGAGTATGGCCTCCCCGACAGTTGCAAAAGACAGGGCCACGAGGAATGATATAAGCCATTCGTATCCGAAGAGAAAATGCACAAGAATGGTCCCGAAGAACGCTTCAAGGAATATGACGAAGAATGTTGCCTTGAAAAGGAACTTTCCCTTCTTTTTCATCTCCTTCAGGTTTATCTCGAACCCTATCATGAAGAGGAGGAAATACATCCCGAGCTGCGCCAGGAAGTTGAAACTCTCTGATGATGTGACTTCAGAAAATGGATTGTAGACCGCAAGGATTGCCCCGAGAATCAGCGCAGCGAATATCCACGGAACACGTACCCTCTCAAGCAGCTTCCCGACTATTATGGTAAAGAGGAATGCAATTGCAAGAAAAAGAAACATGTTGAGCATATATAATCTTTGTACGCGCCTCTTAAATTATTGGGATGAGGCCGCAGCCCCGGTAAAGAAAAATAAGAAGTAGTTTAATTAGTTGCTAAGAGAATCACATATCCTTGATATGCTTTGAAACGAATTCTCTTATCTGAGGATCGTCAGGAATAGCTATGTTCCTCTTGAATCTCTTGCTTCCGTCAGGAAGATAGAAACCCCTTGAAAGGGAGATGAACTCGTTGTCACCCTCTTCAGTTACAGCCTTTTTCCTTGCAATCTCAAGGAAGTTGTTCTTACCGAACTTTACTTCCTCAGCTTTCACAGTCTGAAATTCTACCATTGTAAGACCTCCGTTGTATATTTGTATTTTCACTTTGGTTAGTTGATATATAAAAGTAACTGTATGACTTACAGTCCAAGAACGTCTTTCTGGAAGCTGTACAAACCAGGTTCCATACCGTCTTTCCCGGCTCTGTATACCCATCTTACACCTTCAAGCGCGCCTATGCCGAATGTGTTCCTGTTGCTTGCGTTGTGCTCCAGCGTGAGCCTTTCGTAATCTTCCGAATTGGGCGAGAAAACGACCATGTGATAGCCGGTTACGGAACCTACTCTTGCTCCGAGAACATCTAATTCGTTTTCAGACCTTTGACCCCTTCTCTCGTACGTAGGTTTATTCTTTCCATGGATGTTTTCAGCAAGTATGTTCCCGAGCTTGATGGCTGTACCCGAAGGCGAATCCTTTTTTCCTGTATGATGCAGCTCAAGCACTCCGGCATCGAATCCATGTTTGCCAAGAATATTTGAAATGTATTCCGTGGCTGCGAAGAGTGTATTGACGCCTATGGAGAAATTCGGAGCCCATACTATTCTTCTGTCATTATACTTTGCGATGTCTACCATTTTGTTTATTTGATTGTACCATCCTGTCGTTCCTATGACAGAGTCTACACCGGCTTCCGACATCTTCTTGACGTTGTCCATGACGGCATCAGGTTCAGTGAAATCAACATAAACAGTTCCAGGATCCCTGATGCTGTTTCTAATGAGTCTTATATTGTCATCAATGGAAATGTTCTGCTGGGTCTTGTCGATAAGGTGAATTCCCCCAATATCATCCGCCTTGGATGCGAGTGCCGCTATTACATTTCCCATCTTTCCGTTAGCGCCGCCGAGGACGATATCAATCTTGTCCATAACACATCTTGAATAGAAAATTTTTTAAGCCTAACTGGACTTCATGGACAGATTAATTAAACTTAACCTCTGATAATTGTTATGAATTCAAGCACTGTTGTGAAGGATGTTCTCAGGGTTTCAGGCTTCTCTGAACTTAACCCTGTGCAGAAGGCCGCTCTTGAAGGAGGGCTTCTTGAAGGAAAGAACATGGTTCTGGCCGCAGCTACTGCTTCAGGCAAGACACTCGTGGCTGAGATGGCGATGCTGAATACAGTACGCGGTGGACGGAAGGCTCTTTACATAGTTCCTCTGAAAGCTCTGGCGTCCGAGAAGTACGCCGAGTTCAGGGAGAAATACTCACCTGAAGGAATCAAAGTCGCAATGTCCATAGGCGACAAGGATTCGTCCGAGTCCTGGGTAGCGGGGTTTGACATAATAATAGTCACATCTGAAAAGCTTGATTCCATAATAAGGCATGGCGCTGACTGGCTTGCCGCTGTCGGCCTTGTGGTAGCGGATGAAGTGCATTTGATAGACTCTCCGGACAGGGGACCCACGCTTGAGGTCATCCTGACAAGGCTCCGCCAGCTCATAGACCCCCAGATACTCGCTCTGTCAGCCACCATAAGCAACCACGAAGAGATTGCGGAATGGCTTGGGGCGGTTCCTGTTAAATCCGATTACAGGCCGGTAAAGCTCTACAGCGGAGTCTTCCACGGAAACGAAGTCAGCTGGCATCCTGAGAAAAAGAAGCTTGTCCTGCCCGCTGACCTGCCCCCTGTCTTCGAGATAATCAGGGACACAATGAAAAAGGAAAAGCAGGCGCTTGTTTTTGTTTACACACGGAAGAACGCTGAATTGCTCTCTGAGAAGCTCGGTGATGTCATAAAACCGACGCTTACGCAGGAAGAGCGTTCGGAACTGGCAAAGCTTTCCTATGATATAGCACATGTCATGGAACATCCCACCCGGCAGTGCGAGAGGCTCGGTCTTTGCGTCCAGAAAGGCGCTGTTTTCCATCACGCAGGACTTGTAGCCAAACAAAGGAAGCTCATAGAGGATGCATTCAGGAAAGGTCTCATCAAGGTCATAAGCGCTACACCAACACTTGCTGCGGGCGTCAACCTCCCTGCCTACAGGGTCGTAATACGCGACTTCAAGCGGTTTGCCGGTTTCAGGGGAGGTATGGATTATATTCCTGTTCTGGAAATACAGCAGATGTGCGGAAGAGCCGGCCGGCCCCAGTACGACAAGGAAGGAGAGGCGATACTCATAGCCAGGGACGAGTCCGAAGCCAATAAATTCTGGAACGAGTACGTGAAGGGGGACTCAGAGAAGATTGTTTCAAAGCTCGGCGTGGAACCGGTACTCAGGACTCACGTGCTCTCGCTTATAGCTGCAACAGAAAGCACCACCAAAAGCAGCATCATGGAATTCTTTTCCAGGACATTCTATGCATACCAGTACAAGGACATGACAGCCATTGAAAGGGAAATCGACAGCGTCCTTGACAAACTTGTCCAGTTCGGATTCATAGAGCGTCCATCCAAGCCCGGAGGCAGCGAAAGCTTTGGTGAGTTCATGTCAGCAGCTTCACTCGTAAATAATGATGAAGACGAGATACATCCGACAAGAATAGGAAAAAGGGTTGCAGAACTCTACATCGACCCCCTCTCCGCCAATAATATAATAACAGGTCTTGAGGATATCAAAAATCAGAAAAAGCTGAGCGGAATGTCAATAATGCACGTGCTTTCCTCGTGCATAGAGATGCCCGGGCTGAACATACGAAAAAAGGACATGGTGAATGAGGAAGGGGACAGCCTTCTGGATTTCATAACACAGTTCAACCAGCATCTTGTCGGCAAGATACCGAATGAATGGGAGCTCGACTACGACAACTTCCTTAGAAAGACGAAGCTTGTCTGGATGCTTAGCCAGTGGACTGAAGAGAGCAGCGAGGACAACCTCATGGAAGATTTCGGCATCACACCCGGAGACCTCAGGGGACGTCTCGAGATATCAGACTGGCTTTTCTACTCGATGCAGGAACTCGGTCTTCTTCTGAATATGAGGGATGTCCTTGAGACTGTCAGGAAGACAAGGCTGCGCGTGAAATACGGGATAAAGGAAGAACTGCTGCCTCTTGTCAGGCTCAGGAGCATCGGACGCGTGAGGGCGAGGAAGCTGTTCACAAACGGGTATGTCTCAGTTGAAAAGCTCAGGGGCGCACCGCTTACGTCACTCACGAACATCCTCGGCCCGAACATAGCCAAGGGATTAAGAGACCAGCTGAGCGGTCCTGTAAAGGACACCCCAAAGGAATATCAGGGAAGTCTTGATGATTATGAAAGTGAGGAATAAGACGCGTAAAATAGATGTTACAGCGACACTTGAGGTCGCAAGAAGCCCGTGGAAGAAGGGTCTGGGCCTTATGTTCAGGTCAGGCATAGATGAAGAGCACGGCCTTCTGATGGAGTTCTCAAAAGAGAGCAGGGACTTATACTCGATATGGATGCTCGGTATGAGATTTTCCATAGATGTTGTTTTCATAAACTCTGACAAAATTGTCACGGATGTCTTTGGGAGTGTTCCTCCGGTTTCTCTCAATCCGAAAACATGGAAGGTATACAAACCAGCCAAGCCTGTGAAATGGATACTGGAACTGAAGGCAGGAAGGTGCAGAAGAACGAAGACTGTTTCTGGAGACAAACTCTCATTCTGATATTTCCCTGGCTATGATTTCAGCCACAGAGATCTTTGAGAATTCAGATTCCACTGTATCAGTGGATATGATTGTATCTGAGTATTTCTTTAGTTCCTTTGCAGAGTCACCTATGAACAGTCCGTGTGTACAGGCTATGCTCACGTTCTTTCCCTTTTCCTTCAGCAGCTTCGCTGCAGTCACCATGGTTTCACCACTGCTGATGATGTCGTCCATCAGGAGAACGTTCTTTCCGTTGAAATCGGGAACATCCAAAGATATTTTATAATTAAGTGTTCCATCTTTCATGTCTTCGAATCTCTTCTTTTTCTTCATGAATACAGTGCATTTCAAATCACTCAGGAAATCCATTGAACCTTCATCAGGGCCAACCAAGACAATACTGCCATTGACAGATTTTGCATAATCATAAACTGACTTTGACGCGCTGAGTGATGTTACAGTCAGACCAAACATCACTGATTTCCCTTCTCTGCGGCTGAAATGAGGATCAACTGTAATCAGGCGTTCCGCACCGCACGCTTTC
>CAZXIU010000006.1:0-26590 GCA_964640865.1 uncultured archaeon
GAGCAGGGAATATTGCAAAGGCGCCCTGCCTCTCATAGTTAATTCTTGTATGTCACTGGTACAAATAGGCTGGAGATTTAATCAGCGGCGAATATCCGGTATCGTACCTCTATGTATATTTATGTATTTATCTGCATTTGCGTATTTATCTTATTATCTCATCCGCCATGGCCAGCAATCCTTCATTCACATTAATGCCGAGTTTCTGTATTTCTCTGTAATTAAGCTGGAAATAATTTTCAGCTGATACAACAGGTAATGTTCCGGACGGTACGCCTTTCAGTATCTTATCCGCCAGAAACGCGGCCTGTCTGCCCTGGGGAACATTCTGAGGTGTGACTCCAAAAAGAGATTCATACCCTCCAAATGACATGAATGCGCCACCTAACGGAATTTTGTGCTCATATGCAAACTTTCCAAGCACTGCGAAATTTTCCGGTGTCACTCCCAATGGTTCGGCTATCAGCAGTATTACATCTGTGTCACTGTTGAATGATGCGTCATTCAGTTTACTTTCGAGTTCCGTTGTATTATCAGCCGGAAGTTCTAACATCGTTATATTAGCGGCCGCAAGCACCGGACGCAGCGCCTCAAGTTGGCTCCTTACGATTGGATAACCATTCTGATACGGTATCCATATTCTTTTTGCATTTGGCACAAGCTCGTGCAATATATCAAAACGCTGAAGCGCAAGGTCAGGGCCGTCCCAGCGCACACCGGTGATGTTTCCACCCGGTTCACGTACGCTGTTTACCAGTCCGGTGTCTTCCGTGAATGCGTTTGCAAAGACCACAGGAATCCCTGTCCCTTCTGCAGTTTTCTTTGCCTGCTGAGATGCCTCTGTGGGGAACACGAAAATAAGGTCAACCTTATCAGCCACGAATTTCTCAAGTATGCGGTTATATGCATCCATGTCGAAATCTGTCTTCTGTATGTCATAGACTATGTTCTGGCCCTCAATGTAGCCCAGTTCGGTCATTTTTTCCCTGAATCCGTCAGTCGTGTCATCAAAGAAACCCAGTCCGGACAGGACTCCTACATGATAAACTTTCCCCTCTGTCTGTGAAGTGCATCCGCTCAGAAGTACAACAAAAACAAGTAATGATGCCAAAAGTATTGCATTCCGTGCTCCACTCTCTTCAATTAACATAAGACTATATCCATATAGATGTTCTTTGCAGACGCATCTCCTATTTATAGTTATATCACGGCACTAATAAATCCAAACATGAAGAACATGAGTATATGTAACCGGTGTTTCCCAAAGATTATTTCTCTTCATTTTCGCCCTGAGAGGAAATCCTCTTCTCAAGCTCTTTTATCCTCTTCTTCAGTTCAATCATCCTCAGTTCTCTTCCCACGCTGATATCATTAAACCTTTCCATCTCTTCTGCTTTTTTCTTTTTCTCTGCCTCTATTCTGGACTTTTCTGTGATATCTTCACCGGAGCTTATGATACAGATGACTTCACCTCTTTCATTTTTTATTACCGAATTACTCCACATTACAATCCTCTTTTTCCCATCAGCGGAGACTATGCTGTTGCTGAAATGTTCTAAACCGGAGTTGCCATTCAGTATTTTCCTGAAGACAGACATAACGGACTTTTTTTCATCATCTGGAATAAAGTCGAACCAAGAGGTTCCAATCATCTCTTTTTCAGTCTTACCGCACAACTCGCTTCCTTTCTTGTTTATTAGCTCTATTATTCCCTTTTTGTCGAGTCCAAGGACTATCACATTAGCGATGTCGATGTATTTTCTTAGTTTATCATGTTCATTCCTGATTTCTGTTATGTCAGTGAAAATCGTCACGAAGTAACCCCTTTTCGGGCTGAAGGCTGACACATTATACCATTTTTTCAGGGGCTCAGCGTATTTTTCAAAAACCATGGACTTTCCTTTCAGGGCGACATCGCCATAACTTTTTATCCATTCCTTCTCGAGCTTTTTGATGACTGAAGTGACATTCTTGTTCAGTATGTTCTTTTTCTTTAGTCCTGTGAGTTTCTCGAAAGCCTTGTTGACATCCAGAAATATGTAGTCCTTCGGAACACCCCGCGCGTCTGTGACTATCTTATGCAGTGCGTATCCTTCCAACATGTTTTCGAGTATCTCTTCAATCATTACGTGTTCCATATCACACCTCTATTACCTTGTCCACGAACATTGAAAGGTCCTTCAATATGTCGTCGCCCATGTCGTCCTTCATCACTATCAGTATTGAATTCGCATTTTCCCCCCTTAGCTTCAGTATCATGTTGTGTATGAACTTCATCATCCTCACGGACTTCTCGTAGACCATCAGCGTGGATATGGAGTCGAAGATGAGGAAATCCGAGCCGAAGTCATCGAATGACTTCTGTATGGCTATTGATATCTCTGTCAGCGACTTCGGCGAGGACACGAACAGCACCTCATCATCATCAGGCGGTGTCTTGACTGTTGATGTCACGCAGTCAACTATCAGCAGTTTCTTGTTGCCGTAAAGCCCGCGAATCTTTTCAAACGGCTCATTTAATGTCACGTAGCACGGTTTCTTGAAGTCCTTTGAAAATCCTATGACATCATTGACAGCGTTCCTGTATTCCGAACCGCTGGTCACAACGACCACGATGCTGTTCTTTTCGTCTGTTCCCAGAGGGTGACTTTCATCAACCATATTTAATCTTGTTTTTTCACCTTATATTGAGTGAGAGCCTCTTCATGCTGAGGTTTTCAGCATGTTTTCTGTATCTCTTCAGAGCATTCTCGTAGCTCTTCCTGCTCATGGACTTTTCCACGAAGTATTTCACCTGTATGCTTTTCATGGACTCCTTCAGCGCGTTCATCTCCTTTTCAAGAACGCCCCTGCGCCTCCTTTTCATGATATATAAGACTGAAATCACAGTACCTATCAGGACAGCCAGCAAAGCTGAAAGCGCATAGATGAATTCTGTTGTTCTCTCAGTTGCCATTAAGTATATGCTCGCTGCGATGCCGCCTTCAGATGCCCTTTCAAGGGATTCTGCTGCAATAATCTCATCGAGCATGCTGTCCGCAAGGAGCACTTTCTCTTCTGCCCCCTCATAATCCTCAAGCCCGAAAAGTTCAAAAGCATCTGTTATCAGGATGTCTGCGCCGGAGGTGTCGTACCCTTCTATCTTCATCTCAGATGCCCTTATCTCTACCCTGCTGAGGGCTTCATCGGCTATGATGACCTTATCCTTTATCACAGGCACGTACCTGGCTTCAGCGAGCGCTGAGCTTAGGCTGCCTTCCGCAAGGAACCTTTTCGCGTTCCCTATGCTCAGGTTGACCCTTTCCGTCATGAAACCCATGGCTGCCATATCAGCCATTGTGCTCTCAGCCACTGATATGGCAGCTGACACCTTTTCATAGGTCAGGTTTTCAGCTGCGGATACCGGAACTGTGGCCACTGACAGAACCAGCAGCGCAATCATCAGGACTGCTGCGCTTTTTTCTGAACGGCCTTTTATTGTCTCCAGTTCAGCCATCTCATTTTCAAGTATGTGAAGAGACTTGTCGTATTCAGTCTTTGTTATCGACTTCAGCTCGAAGTATTCCCTCTGCACGTCCTTAATCATGTTGTTCACATCATTCCTGAGCCTCTCCACCTTTCCGCCCCTGAAACCTGACTTCATTAGTTGCAGCTTCCGCCTGAGTTCCAGCCAATCAGCTGACATCTCCCCTATCCTTTCGTGGAAATCATTCTGTCTGGCTATGAAATCGTTCTTGGATATGATTCTCTTATCATAGTATAATTCCTGTATTTCCCTGAATCCCTCCCGAATGGAATTTCTTGTTTTTTCATTCTTCTTAATGGAACCAGAAAGGTATGCCATCATTATGCGCCTTCTGGCGAGCAGTGATGTCACAAGCGTTAAAGCAATAATGCCTGATATCAGTGCCCAGTTGTCTATTATGTTTGACGCTACGGAAACCAGTGGCGCTGCTTCCAGATTGTAGGCGGCCACTGCAGCGGTTATCCTGTCATTGGCTCTCTCATAATCCCCCCGTTGCAGAGCGCTTTCAGCAAGGGAAGACATCAGGCGGCTCTGGCTGACATCTATCCAGAAACCTTCGGCTTTCGAGAGTTCTCCATCAAGGCTTTGTATAAGCGAGCTTATGGAGAAAGCCATGTTCCTTGTATCAATGACTTTCTCTGCGAGCGCCTTTGCGCTGTCGAACTCAAGCCTTTCATAAAAAGCATCAGCTTCATTCATGTAAGAACGGAGCTTGTCTGTCCTGAATCCTGACAGGCTCATCTCATCTATCGCTTTCTGCGCAAGCGCCATTATTTTTATGGTCTCATTCTCACTCACGTCGCTGACAACAAGCACGATGCCTGCTTCCTTCTCAAGTCCGCGCACAGTCCCTGATTTCACAGTCACAGTGAACGGATACTTTCCGGGTTCCATGAAGTATGGCACTGTGACTGTAACAGTGAAGGTGGCTGATGCACCGCTTTTCAGTGATGATATTTTCATAGGCACCGATGAAATGATGTCATGGCTCAGTCCGCTGAAGCTGATTGACAAGTCGTTCAGTGTAAGCGATGAAGCGATATTCTTCACACTGACAGGGAAGCTCACTGAAGAGCCCTTCTTTGCTTCTATCTTCTCAGGAACTGTTACCTCGATATCGGCATTGGGTACAGTGACGGAGCCACCACTGGTCCTGCCGCCGCCTGAAGGCGCCTCGCAGTCATCGTCACTTGAGTATGAGCATCCGGCACCGCACACGCCATCGGAATTGCTGCACGTTACGCCTATAACCTTGAAATCACTTCCTGCAGAACCCTCGCTGCAGCTTGAGTTGAGCCAGACTGTCGCTATCCCCGCTGCTGCAGAAGAGCTGATGCTCACTGTTATCGTGACTGTACTGATTTCGTAAGAACTGAGATCTCCGATGTACTGGCTAAGGTTTCCGTAGCTTATCGACCAGCCGGAAGGGAGCGTCCAGTTAAGCGTGACATTTGAAGCGGTTTCGTTTCCTATATTCTTGATATATCCTGTAAGGTTTGCACTGGTGCTTTGCGGAACAGACGATGGATAATCAGTTATTTCAGTTGTCTCGTTTATGTACGGGCCGCCTATGTATGATATCGCACTGCCGTTGACAGTTACTGATGACGGTATGCTTGTGGTTGATATTTCCATCAATACAGTGTATTCGTTAGCGGTTGCGGGCAGTGTTATGTTGATTTCCACGTCCTTTGTGCCTCCGGCCGGGATGTCGAAAGGCTCGCTCACGTTGTAATTGAGCTCAAATGATGATGAAAAATCGAAGCTGGTTAGATAGTCTCCTGTGTTGTTTATGGAAACCATTCCCATTCTCTTCACGGTTTCCTTGAATCCTGACACAGGACCTATTGTCTGGCTTGCTTCGTTGCTGGAGTTGAATATGCCTATTTCCCATGAGAACTCCTTCTCCACTGCGACTGTGTACACATCGGAGGTTGCTGAGTGGCCCCACGTGTCGTTAGACCAGAACCTGTAACTCCAGTTTCCTTCATCCTGATTTGTCACGATGCTGCCGTTCTCCCATAGTCCTGTTCCTGTGTTGTAGTCCATGCTGTCGTTTGTGTAAATTCCGGAATACGGCGACTTGTACATGAGGATTGCATGGCTCACGTTTGACATGTCTGTAATGTTTGCTGTTATGTTTATGACGACTCCGGGGTCAATGGCTGATTCAAGGGATGGGTTCATATTCACCGATACGACAGACGGGGGAGTGATGTAGTCAACTATGAGCGTATGGTTTGACGGATACCATGCATTCTGGGATTCGTTGTCGTATGCCATGCAGTTCCACGTATACAGTCCGTCTGTAATGTTTGCTATTGTCCAGTTCACTGCCTCATAGCTGTGGTCACCATTCATCCTCAGATACGTCTGGTTTATCTCCTGGGCGCTCATGGGCCTGCCGGATATGCCGAATTCATCCACAACGGAATTCAGATTTCCCCACCCACCGGTGCTGCTTCCTATGTACATGTTCTGCGTGAAACTTCCTGCCTGGTAATAGTCAACGTTCCTTGTCACGGACTGGTTGCTGCCGTCTATGAATATGTCTATTGCATTGCCGTTTCCGAAGAGATTTTCGAAATCCCATACAGCAGCCACGTGATACCATCTCTCTTCCCATGCCGAGATGTCAACGCTCGCCGTCGATAAACGGCCTGACGCGTCATAAAAGTTAAAACGAAGAATTTCGTAATCGTTCCACATCTCTATCTGGTTCCTGTTAGACCCTCCTGTGGAGAAGAAGTAAACCTCATCTTCATACGGGTTGAATCCTGGCATGATAAGCATCTGGATTGTTCCGTATGCGTAACCGATGTTATTCAGAGACGGATAGTAGAGTGTGGAACTCTCATCGTTGAAGTAAATGCCTTCCCTCATATGGGTTTCCTGGAATTCCAAATCGCTGGATGTTCCTGTCTCGCCTGAAAAGCAGGTGGTGCTGTTGTCAAAACCGCATATAATGAGAGCATCTGAATCATTCTGGATTCCCATGGTCCTGTTGGTCGCGTAGAGGCTGAAATCGCCACTGATGTCATTGTAAAGAGAAAGACTGTATATGTTCTCGTCATCTGTTGCATTGCATGAGAAAGTGACATTGTTGGTCATCCATGATGTGTAGCTGTCTGCAGGCAACACTAGGGAAACATTCGGTACCTGAACCGCGCCCGCAAGCGGTATATCTAAAACGAGTGCGGCTAAAAGAAAAAAGGCAGCCTTGCGCATATTTATAATTGGTTAAATGGAATAATAAGGTTATACAATTAACCAACGTCTAAACCAAAACATTATTTTATGTCATCTAACTGAAGTTCGTATAGCGTTATCACGCTTCTTTTGAGATGGAGCCTCTGGTCTCGCCGGAATTCCTTAATCATTACAGCATTCAAGTCTTTGCATTTCCCTTCCCAGGAAACTGAAAGGACACGATTCCCCCCAGCAATCAGCGCTTCAAGTTCCCCGCATCCTATGGAATTATCCACGATTGTAAGGTTTGTTCCGTAGTATCCAAGATATGTCGCCATGTATCTCCCTCCGGTTATGATACTTTCATTCAATTGACTGCCATTGAGATAATCTGAAAGCTGCAGGAGCGGTGCGGGTGTCGTGTGTATCTCAGCTGCCAGAAAAAGCGAATGAGCCAGCAGGAGTGACACGAGCACGCAAAAAACAACATACCTCTGCCTCGGTTCCCTTTTCCACATTCCTATTACCGCAGCCATTGATATGAGCGGAACGAGGAACAACATGTATCTCGGATTTATGGCCGGAAGCGCTATGTATATTGCCGCCATGTAAACTACTGCTGCAACAGACATGAAGGCAAACCTCTCGTCCCTGAGCCTGGTTTTCTTCAGCGCAAGAACAAGCAGTCCGGCCATCAATAGCAACAGCACAACGCTGAGGATGCCCATTCCCCATAGGTTTATTCCGTAGCCTCCAAGCAGGAAATAGTAAAAGAACGCATATACCTTCTGGAGCATCATGACAGGCGTCACATCCGCTCCTATGAGCGATATGTTCGTGTTTCCTACCCTGTAACCGAGCTGGTCGAATGACACCTGAAAATATGTTCCCCATCCGGATAATGCTGCAGCAGGCAGAATCCAGACCAGCACACCGATAATGAAAAGCACCATCGACCTTGCCGCGTCCGCATGGCTTGTATGCCTTTTCAGTCCTGCGTATAATATCATCGGAAGCACTATGAACAGCGAGTGTATCCTTACCCCCGCGGATATTCCCGCGAGAATGGATGCTGCATAGAGTTCGGCTTTTCCTCCCATTCTCAAGTACCTGTATGCGAGGATGACAGAAACCAGAATGAAGAAAAGGCCGGTCATGTCTGACATGGCTTTTACGCTGCTCAGCCAGAACAGCGGAGTTGCTCCCGCAATGATGCAGGCTGCGAGCGCTCTCTGCTTTCCAAGCATGTCACGTGCAATCATGTATAATGCCAAAAGCGACAGCGCCCCGAACAAGGCGCTCATTGACGTGAGCGCGAGCAATTCATTTCCGATGAACGAATAGAACACCTTTGCTATCATCACGTATACGGGGAATCCCGGAGGATGTGGCTGGTTCTTAGTCACGTTGAACTCTTTAAGTGAAAGCGCGAAATGGACGGAGTCCTCCTCCTCGAGAGATATGCTCAGTGTTGACAGGTACGCCACCATGAAGACGAGAGCAACAGCAACAGCGAGCAAATCTTCACGGCTCCATGTGATTCCTGACAGCTGTTTTTTTGCACGTTCCAGATATTCCTTCATATGACAATCTCCCTCTGCCTGAATCTGGCAATCATCAATGCCTTAAGGTTGCCTGCTATCCTGTTGCTTATGCCGTATTTGGTCTTCCCATGAATCCTGGGATAGTGACGTACTTCTATTTCCTTTACGCGGTAACCCTGCGCAACAGCCATCGCCGGCAGGAAGCCGTGCATGTTCCTGAAGTATCTGACCCTTTCTGTGCATTCCCTCCTGAACACCTTTAGCGATGAGTTGTTGTCGTGCAGCCTGACACCAAGCACGATGTTGCTGACAGTGTTTCCTACTCTTGATGAAAGCCTTTTCACAGGTCCGTCTTTTCTGTGCTTCCTCCAGCCGCAGACCATGTCGCAATCAGGGCCGATTTCTTTTGACATCCTTAATATGTCAGACGGGTCGTTCTGCATATCGGCGTCAATCAGTGCTATCATGCCTCCTGATGAATTTCTGAGACCATTGTAGATGGCTGCGCATTTACCCATCCTGCGGCCAAGCGCCAGTGTTGTTATTTCCGGGGCTGCGCATCCTTTCATCTCCTCCAGTGTATTGTCAGTGGAACCGTCGTCAACAAGCACAATCTCATATACTGCACCGTCCATGGCGCTTTTTATTCTCTCGCAGAGCGGGCGTATGTTTTCCTCTTCATTATGCGCTGGTATTATTATGGATATCATCTTATCAGAACCTGCTGTTTATGATTTCCCGGGAAGTAATAATATAGTTTGCCTCTACGGGATGCGCGTATTTTTATTCCGCGGAGAAAAAGATGAATCATGAAGCTTTATTTTATTCTCATCGCCGCGATTCCGGTGCTTGCAATTTCAGTTGTCTCTTTTGCCGGTATGTTCTCCGGACCTGAGAGACCCGCTGAATACGCGTGTACCGGATGCAACATCGTCATTATAACAGTCGACACGCTCCGTGCTGACCACGTGTCAGCGTCCGGCTATTTTGAGGAAACCACCCCTGCAATCGACTCGGCAGCGTCACGGGGCATATACTTTTCGAATGCATTTTCACAGATACCTCATACGCCGCCTTCCCACTGGTCCATGTTCACGGGACTGTATCCGAACATACATCTCAGTTACACACCAGAAGACAACGGCAGCGGACTGCTTTCGCTCCCGGATATACTCAGCGGGAACGGATACGTGACAGCAGCATTCACAAGCAGTCATGTGCTGTCAGGATTCAGCAGCAAGTTTGACTATTTCAACGGACGCACGGGAAACGAACGGAATTGGAGCCCCGTAAGAAGGCCTTCACTGGAAACCGCGGAAGACTCGGTTTCGTGGCTTTCAAACCATTCCGATGAGAGGTTCTTTTTATGGGTTCACTATTATGACCCCCACAGCCCTTATGAACCACCTGAGGAACATGACATATTCGACTATGCATATTCCTTTGCCTATTCGGACAGCTCCTACGACAACACCGGCATATCGAGAAGGCGCACGATGAGGGAGGAGATTGCAAAGTATGACGGTGAAGTGAACTTTGCAGACAGCAGCGTCGGCATGGTGATTGAAGCACTTGGCAATCTTCAGATAGAGAATAATACAGTAGTCATCATAATGTCCGACCACGGGGAATGCTTCGGGGAGCATAATTTCACTGATTTCGGATATTCGGATGACAGGGCATGCGTATTTCACGGAAAGACTCTTTATGACCAGGAAGTCCACATCCCGATAGTGATGGTGAATCCAATGTCAGATTACACCGGAGCAGTGATAGGCAATCTCATTGAGAGCGTTGACATTTTCCCAACGATTCTCGGGATGGTTGGCCTCCAGCCTCCGGAAAGCAACGGGGAAAGCCTTGTCCCCCTCATAGTTAATGGTACACGGAAAAAGGACTACGTCTTCCTGCAGACGCGGCCGAGAGAAAGCCTGGGATTTTCAGCAGCCATCAGGACAGACCGGTGGAAGCTTGTCAGGACAATTCCCTATGAAATCAACATCGAAGAAGAGATAGCCGGGGAGGAGGAGCTGGAAGCGGCTCACGATAATCCAGCGGAACCGATTAAGGACGTTAAGATGATGCTCTTCGACACGCTTTCCTTTGAGGATGAAAACCTTTTGGATGTTTTCCCGGACGTATCATCTGAGCTTGACCAGAGATTAGGCGAACTCATAAGCATAATCCCTTCAGAGAGCAACGTGTCCCAGGACACCGAGAGGCTCCTTAAATCTCTTGGCTACATGTGACGAAGCAGGACTTTTACAGATATCCTGACAGTGAAATGACTGGCAAAATCATTCTGATAAATCAGAGAAAACTGAGAAATATTTCTACTGTCGAATCCTGTAGAACCTTTTCCGACAGTTCAATTCGGACTCCAGAACACCTTTTTTCTCCATTTCTTTCAGGTATTCGCTGCATCTTGTGCGAGAGAGGTTTAAGAGGCCGCAAAGCTGCGGGGCACTTAACTGCCCGTGCTGGTTGAGCATCATGGTAATCATTTCCTTCACTCTGATTTTTCTGGCACTTGGATTGATTTTTTCCCGACAGTTGCTTTGGCTCATTATCATAATCTGGTCCATTTTTTCAGCCATTTCTTCCAGCATGAAATTCATGGATGTTATCTTTTCCTGAACCCCGGTCTCTTCGAACTTCTTGGAAATCAGCGTCTCTAAGCGATGGTTTAGTGACTGGCCTTTTTCTTCTTCACGAATTTTTTCGGCAGCAGACAGTGAATTCATCTTCTCTTTTTGTATCTTTCTGGAACCAAGAAATTCAATCATGCATATTGTATTGTCGGTCGACAATTTAAACCTTTCCCTGTTAACAGGTCATATAAGCGTCGACACATAACCAATTATCAGTTAGTTGTAGTATTATATAGACTCAACGTTCAGGGTGCACAAGTTGTCGGGCGTAAAACATTCTATTGGCGCGTTCAGAAGGAATAAGTCCAGTGGAATTTCTAAGGGCCAGGTCCAGCTGATTGCTCTTTTTCTCGTTTTAGCTCTTGTCCCGACTACATTAATAGTTGCACAGAACGCCACGAATTCCACCACAGCCGAGGGAATGGTAACTGATGCAAACCTTACAATCCCGGTTGTCTTGAACGAAAACGTGAATGAAAGTCTTCCTGATGCACCTCAGGATGATAATCAGACAGTTCCCGAAATCAACACAACACTCCCTGAAGAGAACGTCACAATCCCTGAAGAAAACGTGACCATAACCGAAGAGAACCAGACAGCGGACGAAAATGTAACTGTATCAGAGGACAATGTCACGATATCCGGCAATACAACTGTAATTGAGGACAACACAACACTCCCTGAAGAGAATGTCACAACCCCTGAGGAAAATGTTACCATACCTGAAGAGAACGTCACTATCCCGGATGATGTAAACCCTGAAGAAAACGTGACCCTTCCCGAAGAGAATGCAACTTCGGAAGATGCAAACGAGACAGTGGAAGTTTCCGAATACCCCCCTTCTCTTTCAATAGAAATGGATATTCCTGAGAGGCTTACAAGAGGCGGCGCTGAGACAGTTCTGCTGAGTGCCATTGTGCTGAATTCCGGTTCCGAGGCAAATGGAGTTATAGTGGAATGGATTCTTCCTGAAGGATTTTCCGTGGTCAGCGGCGACATAATTAAGGACATAGGAACGCTTCCCGAGAATGCATCATTCAGATCAAGGATAACTGTCTCCGCTGGAGTCATAACTCCGAGAGGCGTGAACGAAATAAGGGTAAAAGCGAGCTATGACTAGGGAAAAGAAAGTCTCAGGCAGCCGTGCCGGAATTCTTATATCGCTTGCGTTGATAGCGATTGCAGTATGTTTTGTTACCGCATACGGCGTATACAGCGGCACACTCGATATTTCATTCACCGGAGCCTTCCTTTCAGACGGGACTTTGGATGTCACCCCTGATGATGCTACGGGGTCGATATATGCAGTGTCCACCATCGAGGTATGGGCGAAGACATACATAGATATCGAGCACAGTGGGGATACTGTAATAGCGAGGCTTTACCTTGATGACGGAACCCCCATTGCCGGACAGATACTCAAGCTTTATGCAGACGGTGAGCTTCTGGCTTCAGAGGTGACTGACAGTGATGGCGATGTCATAGTGTCTTTTGAGGCTGACAACACGACACATGATATAAGCGCCTCGTTTGGAGGCATACCGGAAGAGTACATCCATCCATCATCCTCATCCATCATGACCGAGCCGGTTCTGGCTCAGGAAGCCAATGTCACTGCAAATGAGACATATGAATGGATTTCGTACAATTCAGAGACAGATACAATAACGATAATCGGTGACGGGACCCACTGCACTTCTTACAACCCATGCACATTTACCGATGTTTATGAGCATGACCGCGCTAATGGATGGGGAAGAGTGGAAAATTACAATAACTACTTCATCGTACAATCAGCAATCAAAGTGGGCAATGGCATAAACAAAACTTTCGTCATTTCCGAAAGGCAGCAGTTCTTATTCGAAAAGCCTCTGGAGATACTCCCGTTTGGCAGCTTCGACTTCATGACATGCTGGATTCAGGCAAATGTCTCTGTTGAAGACCTCTTGAAAAAGGAGTCGGCTTTTTATGTCCATCCGGGCGGTTTCCTGGGTCTTGTCAAGACATCATATAAGGTTCTTCAGCCGTTCTCCAGCAACAACATACTCGCTCTCGATGGATCCAACATCAGCATAGAAAGATTCACCATGCAGTGCGTCGAGGATAGTTGCAGGACGACATTTTTCCTACCTTCTGAAACCCGCATGGCAGATTTCAATTTCGCCAAAAATTCTGATTACAGATGCACCAATCCTGGTTCGTGCCTCACTGATCTGATGCAAAAATCCTATGACAAACCCATGTATTCTCTTGGGGGCGTGTTCTGATGAATAGAAATATGTCCACGGTTCTCCTCATTTTCTTCCTTTCATCAGTCATCCTTCAGTCCAGTGCCAATGCACTCTGTACTTATACAACCGGTTCCGAATCATCACCGGATGACTGCAGCGACTTGGCTTCGGCATGTGGTGGAGTGAGCATATCGGGCAACTACGTTGTGATAAACGATGACATAAACATGGACGGCTGGGTCCAGTGCAAGAATAAGATCATAGACCTGAATTCGGGAAGCTATTTTCAGGTAAGAAACGGCGGCGGTTTCATACTTGGTGATCTCTCTTCCGGCGGGAATCCGCAGGAAGGGTGCTTTATGCAGTTTCTTGGTGGTTACAGTGCGGGCTCATGCGGCAACGAGGGGAGGTTGTGCGTCAACAGCGGCGGAACTTTCAAGGGATACGACAGCGTCGTGGTCAACACGGATGACGACACCAACGGCGGCGACGGCAACAAGAACAACATAGACGGCGACCCCGGAAGCACGCTCAGGTTCCGAAGGTTCACTTTCGAGGGGCTGCCGGGAACAAGCGGCGGCGACGCATGCACAGACGATTTCTCCTACGGCATAACATACGTCCCGACAGACACCGAGATGATAGACTACGCATTCTCCTACGGCAAGTACGCATTCGAACTTTCCGAGACTCCTGATAAAACAATGCAAGACATAAACGTGCATCACGCATTGGCCGGCATAAGGATGTGCCACGCCACAGGTTCCCTCGCAGGATATTTCGCGTCAGAGAACTGCTACGACGTGAGGATGGGTGGCTATTTCTCGCTGACGCTGAGAGACTCCGTCATAGACGAAAGCGTCATAGACTATGATGCATGCGGTTCCGGTGACACCGGACACGATGCGGACAACAGCTACATAATGAGGACGAGGACCGTCACCCTGAAGACGAAAAATGCATACAATCAGTTACTAGGTGATGTCACGGTAGGATCGAGAAACAAGATTGGCGACTTGGTAGCAAACGTGAGCACATATGCCGTCAACGGCACGACTCCTCCCATGGTTTTGGAATTCAGGAAGGTTCAGGTTAATGCTGACCTCGAAGCCAACCAACCGAAAGCAAATTACACCCCGCACGATTTCTACATAAGGAAATACGGATACAAATTCTCGAAAACAATAACAGATCTGGAAAATAAGGTTAGTGCAGAGGGGCTGAACCTCGAGATGGTACTTTTTGACAATCTTTGCACCGAGTTAAGCGAATCCGGCGCTGCGGCCCAGACAGGAATAGATTACAATCCTCCAACTCACAGGGATTTCAGCGATACCAGCGAAAATCAGGACGTAGGAACGGATGACACTATAACGCTGACCGGGACGCCTGTCGTCAAATCGGAACATCTTGAAATTCTTAATACAGAGGGCATGAGTGCCGTGAGGCTCGTGCCACTCGGACCGGTTCCAATCAGCGATTATAATGTGAGCTATTCAGATGGTGCAGTGGAATTCGTGGACGGTTATGAGAGTAATGCCGTGAGACCAGTCTACTTCTACGGCGGAAACATAACACTGACAGCCGACAGGACAGTCAGCAACATCTACGATTACATGCAGGCAATTCAGACAAACTATTCGCTAGGCGAAGAATATCTTACGGACGTTTTCACGGTCACGGACGACTGTGCTACTTATACTTCTTACATTGATTTCATACTCGACGGCACAGTCGTGAACCAGACGGTCGACACCAAGCTCAACATAGAGGACGGCTACGGCTTCTCGGCGACCTCTGACAACGGCACCCTCATAAACGTGCAGTCCGACACGTGGAACTTCAACTGGGGTGCTGACAACGGTACGTTCTTCAGGAAGTACACTCTTGATGTAACGGTCACCAACTCCACAGGAGGGGCTTTGAACAACGCGAATGTCACGCTGAAAGACAAGTACGGAAACATTCTCTTCTCCGCACTGACAGACGCTGACGGAAAGATAGACCAGGAGATGGTGACTCATACGGTTTACAATGCAACAGGCAACAAGACGTTCTCGCCGTTCACGCTTCTCGTTCAGAAGGAGCCGTTCGTTGACTACACTGCCCCGCTGGACATAGACAGGAAGACATCCGTGGAAGTGTCCATGTCGCTTCTCTGCGACCCTGCACTTTATTACAGCTACATCGTGCAGTCAGGTTATGATGTGAACACAAACAGGAGCGCTGATGCGCAAAGCATGCCGATGAGCGTTCTCATAACAACAGGGTTCTGGACTTCGGATGACCTTGAGCTCGGCTCGCAGGAGATAGCCGCACCAACAGAGTTGTGGACTTCGGATGACCAGGAGCCCGGGGAAGAGGTTGCCAAGGTGGGCGACTGCCCGATACTGCTCGAGTTCCTCGGCCTTTCGGAAGGCGGCAGCGGTAACTTTGTTTCGGGTCTCACGGGAATGGCGACTTCCTTCATGGACCCCGGCATCCGCAATAAGCCACCATTCGCATTATGGGGTTCGTATCAGAGCATTCTGAATGATGGCTCTGATATCATGGCGCAGCCAGATGACCTGACATTGGGTACAGGCGTGACGGAAACTGAAGGACTGGTTGAAATCTCCGACGCAGAGCTTACGATTATTAATGTCCAGTCATACCCCTTACTGTACGGCAACTGGACCGTGCTGTTCAACACCACGGGGACGGCGAATCTCACAATAAGGGCCTTCAACGGAACCAAGTTCGGCGAAGATCTGGAATTCCTCGGCCTCTGGTGCGGCGACACGCTCGTCACGAACAGCCTCGTCGACGGCGCGGTATTCGTGGAGGATTATTCCTGCGGGGCCGATGGTCAGGAGGTCAGCCGGGTCCTCACGACAGGAAAGCATCACACAGAGTTCACGTTCGGCCTGGAAATAGAATACGCCCACAACTCCGCCGAACTGGATTTCGAGGATTTCGAAGCAAGCATCGGGGACTGGGTAGTGGATGGCGGTACGTGCACCTGGACCAGGCACACAGGCGAGCTGGGTTCAGGCAGCACCGGCGCGGATTATGACCACACTTACGGGGATACCAGCCACTATAAGGTGAGCGTCGAGACCTCGAGCAACGTCTGCCAGGGAGCTGACACGGTGGCCGATTTGGACAGCACACAGACATACGACGGCGATACCTATGCACTTAACGTGTCTTTCTGGTATCACATGTACGGATCCAACATGGGTGACCTGCACCTGGATGTCTACAATGGAACATGGTACTATGATGTCATGCCTGTCCTTTCCGGCCAGCAGGAGCAGACTAGCGAAACAGCTCCCTTCACATACCGTGAAGTCGACCTGTCAGATTATTACGGAGACATAACCATAAGGTTCAGGTATGACGGTGTCAGCGGTTACAGGGGTGATGTCTGCCTAGACGACATAAACGTAACAGGAGAGGAGAGGGCATTCCCGACACTTGACGGCCTGACACTCAACTATCCCTCCAGTGCCGCGGTCGTGGATCCTGGGGAGGCGTTCTACGTAAACTGCACCCCGCTCGTTGGGAAGGACACAGGCGTGAACATGACATTCCTTTACAATTACACGGGCCAGTCGTCATTCGTCCAGATACCGGAGTCGGGGACGAACAACGTGACTCCCGACAACACCGAAGCGAATGTCGATGACGGGGTGATGTACGGGCGCACCGCAAGGTTCGGCACTTCCGGGACTTACTACGTGGCCTGCCAGATATACAATGACACGGGCTCGCTGGATTCCGGCTTCGAGAAGGTCACTGTCACAGGGCCGCCTACAGTCACACTTGACTATCCCGGGGACGGGGATGAAGTATTCTCACAACTGATGACGCTGGAGTGCAGCGGAACAGACACGCTATCAGGTATCGTCAACGCCACGGTTTACGGGAACTGGACCGGCGCCGGCTCCACATGGGGTGCGAACGGAACAAACTCTTCAGGAATAAATGACGGGTTCTCATTCCAGAAGGCTTTCCTTACTGACCAGGACTACATGTGGAACTGCTACATATGCAACGACGAGGGAAAGTGCGGATTCGCAAGCCAGAACAGTACGTTCACTGTCTGGACGACAGAGGCAAACACTACATGGGTCGATTATGACGAGATAGCAGGCCCACCCTTCACAACGGTCACCAAGATAGATTTCCATGTCGGGGTCAGCCACTACATGCCTAACGGTTCTATAGAGGCAGGCAACACCCAGCCCGACCTTGAAGTCAGGCTCTGGAACGGCACAGGCTACAAGACAGGCTATCTTCTGGACCTTCCGGGAACATTCGGCTCGGATGAGAATACGGACGGAGCCAATTTCACGCTGCATGTGACGGATTCGGAAATACTTACAGCATGGGGCGACCCGGACAACAGGAGCATGAGTCTGCGTCTTGTTTACGGCGACAGCCAGAACGGGATAGATGACATGATAAACTGGACGAGCGTCTTTGTGACAATGTATCCATCTGCAAACCTCGACAACGACGGCAATTCATCATGGCGCGACTATGATGACATAGGCGGCCGGAACTGGGAATTCGAGCATCTCAAATGGGTACTCGTAAAGGTTCAGGTGAACCACTACGATCCCAGAGCATCGTCCACCGCAGCCAATGCCAGGCCTGATTTGGAGGCAAGGCTCTGGAACGGCACAGGCTACAGTGCCGGCCATCTACTCAACATAAGCGGGACGATGGGCGAAGACCAGGAGAACTGGACATCAAAAGTCATAATCGTTAATGTGACGGACCAGGACATACTTGATTCATGGCTTTGGACTGAAAACAGAAATATAAGCTTACGTGGGGTGCATTTCGATGCTGAGGGAGGGTACAATGATACCATAGGCTGGGACGGGGTCTGGTCCGAGATAGAGCTCAGAAGCGGTCCGGTGGACGCGGGCGTTCAGGTTGATTTCTACATAACCAAGGTCGGCACGGGTGCAGACGCCACTTGGGACGCCGGACGAAGGCTGGAGACCAATTCATCGGGAATAGTGGCCTACAACTTCAGCGCCACGTGCGACAATGTGTCGACACCCCTCATTGACGAGGAGTACGAGGTAGGACAGCACAGCTGGTACATTCAGGTTGTTGACGACATGCTGTGCAATGATTCGTTTTCCTATGAAGATAACGACTACTACGGTTTCAATGTAACCGGCACCCTTTCCAATTTCATAGTCTTCCCCGACGGGACCGAGAACTACACCACTGGCGATTCGATACTCCTGCAGGGGTATACAGAGAACTACTGCGGGGAGCCCATAACAGCGGACGAGAGCGACATATGGTTCAACCAGAGCGCAGGAAGCTACAATGACTCATGCACCAGCATCACGAGAAGCGGCGCCAACGTGTTCTTCTGCACATGGCTTCCCGGCTCGGATGCAGCTGCCGGATGGTACAACATAAGCATGCATTCCGAGATGCCGCTTTACTATGACAACGACACTACCAAGTTCCCGCCTGAAACATTTTTCTTCTATACGGCACCGACCCTGAAGGGCGCTGATGTCACGCCAAGGACGGATTCATGGGAGCTTCCCCACAATTTCACGGTGAACGTGAGCAACAACAATGGCGACACTGCAAACGTCAGCCTCTACATAACTGTCAGCGGCTCCGGGGAGCAGTACATAAGCTCCCAGACATGTGAAGACTGCTCCAGCACGCCAGAGGGTTATACAGCCCTCAACTGGACGAACATAAACTTCCCGTGCACAGGCTACGCTGACAAGTCGGTTTCATTCAGGTTCTACGCTGAAGACCTTGAGGGATTCGACTACGAGACAAGGGTCGCATCCGGAGACTACGTGGACGACGACGACACGTTCTTCCTTGAGAAGTCCGACGTGCGCGTCGACTATGTGTCTGGCAACGAATCCAGCGCCACTCCGCAGACTGCTGCTTCATTCTACCTGAAGGTATACAACCTCGACATGAATGCATACAACACCAGCCAGACCCTTACAGTCAAGTTTAATGTCTCAAAGGAGAACTATCCGGCAGAAGACTACAAGAGCATGGGAACCAACACAACCAACAGCACAGGTGATGTGCTCTTTGAATTTTACCCTGATATGGATTTCATCACATCCGGAAAGAAGCTCTGGCAGGGCTATGTGGACACATCCCCGGGCGCTTCGGACTGCTACAAGTATGACACATCGGACAAGTTCAATGTCACGGTCAACGTCAACTGGCCGCCTCTCTATGATTATCTCAGGGTAAACGGCAAGACCACTGACACAGCAGGCTGGGGAGAGGGGTGGAACTTCTCTGTCGAGACGTATGACACTGACGGCGATGATGTCAACGTGACGCTCCAGTTGCTGACAGGTTCCAGCTGGGCTGACATGGACAGCCAGATATGCCCGGCGTGCCTGTCCCCGACCAACATAACATTCGATGTCAACCTCTCGTGCGCTGACATAAACGCGAGCGCCAAGTTCAGGTTCAGGCTTGAGGACAACTCTACCCCTATAAATGAGAACACGACAGTACCTGCAAACTTCATAATAGAGAAGGATGATGCGACATACTATGTACGTGCCGGAAACGGGAGCATATCGAACAGGTCTGGCACCCAGACCCAGCTCTTCATGCTCCAGTGGATGGACGAGAACGGCTCATACCTCAACAACCAGGAGATAAACTTCTCTGTGACATATGACGATACAGGCACATTCTGGCAGGTCGGCTCCAACACAACCAACTCCACAGGATATGCCATGTTCAGCTTCAATCCCACATGCACTGCACCCAAGTTCGAGGTAGGTGTCAGGAAGTGGCGTGCAAGGATAGAGGATGACGCATGCTACAAGGACACATTCTCCACCCAGTACAACACAACCATATACGGAGACTTCGACATATCCCTCGAAGACCCTGACTCCACGAATGACCCCGCGGACTACTATGAAAGAAAGGACAACGTGCCTTATGCTGTTGTCGTCCTTGATGACTGCAGTGCACCAATGGATGTCGCGAATGACGGTGTTGGCGTGGAATTCTCTTCACATGGACCGATAACAGAGTCCTGCAATTACATAACAAGCCCTGTCGCGGGATACTTCCAGTGCAGCTGGTACTCCATAAATGCCAGCGACGGATGGTACAATGCAACTGCCGATATCACAGCACCATACTACTACAACAATGTCACTGTCAACTACAATGACACCCTCGGGGGATGGTTCTACGTGAAGACGCTGCCAAAGCTCAGCCAGGGAAATATAACTCCGAGGACAAACCCGTGGGGCGTTCCGTTCAATTTCAGTCTGCGCGTTGATGACAACCTCGGCGACAATGTCACTGTCCTTCTCCAGTACCAGGTAATTGGAAGTTCATGGACGGATTATCAGAACAGGTCTTGCGAGAACTGCTCTGACAATTCCAATGGATACACCCAGCTGAACTGGACTGATGTCGCATTCCCGTGTACAGTGTATGCGAGTCATTACCTCAAGTTCAGGTTCAGGGCTCTTGACAAGGAAGGCTACACGGTGCTGACGGACGTGCTCAATCCCGGAGATTACGTAAACAATGACGACACCTTCCATGTAGACACGCACAACGTAACCATAGAATATTTCTCCGGCAACGAGAGCTTCGCATCTTCTGCAATACCTTCATCCCTTGTGCTGAGAGCTTACGACAGCATACTGGGAACGTACAGCCTGCAGAATCCGATAACACTCGCATACAATGTAACCACAGACGGGGTGGGAGGCACTTACCAGAAGGACGGCACGGCAACATCCAACTCCACGGGCTACGTGATATATTCCTTCATTCCCGGTGGAGAGTACAGCGAGGGCAAGCAGAACTGGGCCGGCTATGTAGATTCGACTGATACGTGCTACAATTACAACGAAAGCGGCATATACAATGTAACGGTGCAGAAGGTCCGGTCAATAGACTTTACAAACACCACGGTTTCCCCTTCCAGCGGCGAATGGGGATTCAATTTCACTTTCAATGCGACAGCAATGACTGATTCGCCGTATAATGTGACACTCACTTTCTATGTGGGAACCTCGACCACCGGGCCTTGGACGAATATAGACAGTGAAACCCTCAACATTACGGGACAATGGAAAACCGCAAACTTCACTTGGGACCCGGAGTGCGGCGACATAGGGGCAAGATATTTCTACATACTGGCTAACGACACGCACGGAACCACCAACCAGACAACAGTCCAGTCGTTCACTGTGGAGAAGGATACTGTATACCTGAATTATGTATCAGGTAACAACACCGAAACGAGAAGAAATAACTTCTCCACGAGCCTTCTGGTATCAGGGACGGACGCCAACGGAACCCTCGTACAGAACCTCACCGTCAATTTCTATGTGACACTCGACGGCTCCACATGGGATTCCGGAGATTCCAACCAGACGAACTCTTCCGGGATAGTCATGTATGACTTCCTTGCGGGATGCAGCCCGAAATATGCAGTCGGCGTACAGAAATGGAGGGCGAGGATAGAGGACGATACGTGCTTCAAGAACAACAACACGGAAAACAATTATTACCTGACACTCAATGTCACAGGGGATATATCCATTGACTTCGCAAAGCCTGACGGAACCCTCAACTTTACGCAGGAACAGCTGGTGCCGTTCCTCGGCGCCACATGGGATGACTGCGACGATCCGCTGACAGCTGACATAAGCTATTACTCCAATCAGTCATCAAGTTCTTTCGAGTGCCCGTCGGTCTCGCAGGTCGGCGCCAACTCATACACATGCGACTGGGCCACTTCAATAACAACACCCAAGGGCTATTACAATGTATCAATGTATGCAAGCGCTGCCGGATACTATGAGAATTACACGATGAACACAGCTGACCCCGGACTGTTCTATCTTTCGCCTGTCTACAAGGTAGTGGGTGCAGACATAGACCCTGAGAGCCACGGATGGGGGCATCCGAACTGGAATTTCAGCGTCACGGCATCAAGCGGTGACACAGACTCGTACCAGGTGAAGGTGCTCCTGGCGAAGACCTCTCCGACAGGATACACCGAATGCGCCACCTGCGCCAACCAGACTGACATCAACTGCTCGTACCCGGGATGCATAAACGAGCCTAAGTACTGGTACAATAACTTCAGCTACACTGACATAGGCAACTGGTTCTACATGTACGACCTTGCAACGGAGTCCACGAGCGGGTTCGATACATTCACCATAACAAAGGACAATGTCACTGTTGAATATGATTCAGGCAACGAGAGCATCCCTTCGACCACTGTTCCGGCGAATCTTTCGGTGAGGATATACGACAGCACAGGCATGACATACAATCACACTACACCCGCTGAAGTGATATTCGAGGTTCTGGACGGCACATACCCATTGGGTGTAAAAGAGATAGATACAGCGTACACCAATTCGGACGGGGTCGCTGAGATAGAGTTCCTTCCGACATGCAGTTATGCAGACGGTGCGCAGTTGTGGAGAGCAAGGGTTCCTGACACCGATGACGCATTCTACGCCAACGTGTCTGCAAATTTCACAATAACACTCGACCTTGAAGGCTGCCAGGCCAACCCCTCCGTAGAGGCGTACTACAGCCCCAATGAAACATTCCAGTACAGCAACTTCACAGTAAAAGCCACAGTCGCCAGCTTCGTCGGGGACTCATCTAATGTGTATGTGAGGATTATCACACCATCTGGATGGGAAGTTGACAACAGTCTCAGGTACATAGGAGCACTTTACCTCGGAACACCGCAGACAATAACATGGAACATCAACGGAACCACGGACGGATACAGCAACATAACGGTGTGGGTCAACAATTCATACGCTTCGGATGATTCTGAAACATTCTTCGTCACGAACTACATGTACAACCGCTCTTCAGCCGTGAACAGCCTTCCGTTCAACATAAGCCCGGGCGAAAGCGCTGACATAGAATTTTCCTGCAAGGGCGGAGAGTACAGGCTTGCCACATTCGAAATGGACATGAACGGCGGTGCCGGGACAACTTACCGTGCATATGTACATAATTCGAGTTCGTTCACGGAGATACTCAACTACGGAGAGATTTCAGGTCCTGCTTACAGCGAAATAAAGGCAATCGGCGACCAGGTCTCACCTGACGGCAGCGGCTCATGCATACTGCGTCTTGAGAACATAGGTGACAATGACCTTGAGGTCACAGGCGCAGGCATGCTTTCATATCTTGAAAGGAAGGCGGAAGTCGTGGACATAATGCCTTACATGGGAAGTGCAGAGACATACAGCCTCGACGGAACCGACACCGAGCTTGACGTCAATGTGAGCATCATGAACTCCTACGGGATATCAGTCAGCGGCACGCTTTGGCTTAACATAAGCAATTCAGCAGGAACTGTTGTCAATTACACCAGCAGGGGAGTAAGCCTCTCCGCAGGCGAACTCAGTACAGAGACATTCAATGATATAGATGTCTCCTCATGGAATGGAAAGTACACGGCGAATGCCTACCTTTTCTACAGCAGCAATACAAGTGCTCTCAGCGAGGAGTTCACGAAATCCAATGTCTCATATGATGCATGGTTCAATCCGTACATATGCGCGGACAGTACGGAAGACGCGGATGTAATCTTCATGCATCCATATGATGAGGATGTCCAATACAATGTAACACTTGAACTACCATCGGGATGGTCATCATCGCCGGCATTCGTGATAGTCAATGCCACTGGCCAGACATATTACAACGCCTCATTTGCCCTCACGTCCTCATCATCCGAGGAAAACATAACAGGCAATGTTTCCATAACATACCAGCTTCCTCACGGAGAGAAGACAACCAAGAGCAACATAACATTCGAGAACAGCGCCCAGGGCGTGATAGAGGTCATAAGGGAGGCTCCTGTGCATGTCTCACCGAACAAGGTGTTCGAGGGAGCGCTTACGGTCCATAACAAGGGATGCGGAACCATAGATTCCCTGACCATCCAGGACAGTGTCAAGGCCGGATGGAATCCTGCCAATCCCGGCATACAGGGTAATGTTGAGCTTGTGGATTCAAGCGTTGACCTCGAAGAGAACCTGATAAAATGGGAACTCGGAGCGATGGACGTCAATGACTATGCGCTTCTTACATACCAGATAAAGGCTGCGCCGGGCACAGGGACTTCGGGCTACTCGGTATGGAACCTCACATACGACAACTACAAGGAGCTTTCCGAATATGAGAATTATGACTTCTTCACAGCCAACTACAGCCAGGAATCTCATCTGGAATTCCTCCTCGAAGCCAACCAGAGACCTGAATATCCATGGACCGAACCAAAGACAGTCCAGCTGAATGTCAGCTACAATGTCAGCCTGAAGATAACCAACATAGGAGATGTCAATGCCAACAACTGGACAGTGAACCTGACAGTGCCGCAGGCCTGCGAGATAATCAATGTCTACAACAGCGGCATAATACACCCTTCGGATAACATCGTTGAATGGAATGTATCCGGCCTTGGAAGCAGGTCTGTGATACGATACAATGTGACCGTGAACTGCACGCAGACTGAGAAGCAGATGTTCTTTGTGAACGCCACAAGGGATACAAGGGAACAGTCATTTTACAGTGACATTGTCTATCACAACTGCTATGGCGAGGAATGCGATGAGACAAAGGTTCTCCTTTATACAGACCCTTCAGAGCCTTACGAAAAGATAACCTCGATAAATCTCACAGCACTCTATGAGTTCAGCGCAACCAACATGACACTTGGCGAAGCTTACTTAAGGATTGCTGATGACAATTCCAATGTAATATATAACTGGATGAACCACACTCCGACAGCTGTAACGGGCTCCTATGATATAATATATTTCCCTGAATCAGGATTCGTATCCCCGAGCTCGTCCATGTACATGTTCGCTCATGCGGACGGAACCCAGTCACCGGCAGCCAACCTGACAGTGAACAGGCTAAACTACACATGGGACTACGGCCACTTTTTCACCGAAGAGCAGGATCTTTTCCTCAAAGTGAAAGAATACATATACAATCCTCTTGTGCAGAATGCTGATGTCTCACGGCAGACAGGAGGATGGGGAGAGGAGTGGAACTTCTCGGTTGAGACAATGGACAGGTTCTCAAGGGATGTCAATGTCACCCTTTGGCTCAAAGAGCCGCTCGGCTCTTTCCAGCAGATAAGCTCATATGTGTGCACAAGCTGCGATGACTGGACGCAGATAAACTTCTCTTATGACCACACATGCAGTGACATAGGACTCTGGAACTACAAGTTCAACTTCACTGTTGTTGATGAAGCCAATTACAGTGTTGAGACATCGACAGCCTCAGGGGACTACGTGATTGACAATGACTATCTGATAGAAAAAGACGACACCGACGTCTTCAACATTACCCCGTCGTGGAACTACACGGTGAACCGTTCCCAGGCATACAACTTCACACTCTTCGCAAATGACACCGACAACCAGACCATACCCAGCAGCCTCAACTACAGGGAAACCTTCATAAGCGTATCCAAGACAGGCTCCAACGAAACCTACCAGACATACTATCCCCTCACAGCACTGAACTCAACAGGATACATAGTCTACGAGATGACCAATGACACCACCCACTGGTGCAACGCGTGGTCCGGTTCGTCAGGCACGTTCTACCTCGGCCAGAACTACTGGAAGGGAGGCATCACCACATCAACATGCTACAAGAACAACGTCACCACACCGGACCCCTACAATGCCATACCCTTCTGGCTCATGGGCTCTCTGTATCCGGACATGTTAACACCGGATACTGCAAGGAACTACTCAAGGGAGGATACTGTCGCAGCAGCCAACTACACCATAATCTTAAACGGCACAACAAAGGACGACTGCTCCGACTACAAGGCAAGCACAGCCAACTTCCCTGTATCATACACAGTCCAGAGCGGTGCGTACTCAGGAAAGCTCGTGGTCTCGTCGCTCACAGGAAACTACTACACATACACATGGAACCCGACAGGAACCGCACCGTACGGCTGGTACAATGTAACAATGCTCTCATACACAGGCAACACCTACATGGACGAGTACTGGAACGGCACCTATGTGCTTGAGGACGCATTCTTCCTTGCTAGCGTACCCGACCTGACACCCGTGGCGATAGAGCCGGGCACATCCGGATGCTGGGGACAGTCGCCGTTCAACTTCACTCTCAATGTCAGCGATGACGACAACAACACGGTCAATGTGAGCATGTACCTGAACTCGAGCCATACAAGCGGCTGGGAACTCTACAACTACTCTGTGTGTCAGGATTGCAACAGGTCCCAGGAAATCACGTTCTCAAGGAACTTCACCTGTGCCGAAATCAGCGGCGACTGGAACGTCTCGTTCATAGCATCGGATGCATCCGGGTTCACGTACATGGTCTACCAGCCATTCGTTGTGACCAAGGAGAACGTAA
>CAZXIU010000007.1:0-26119 GCA_964640865.1 uncultured archaeon
ACACCGGAAATGGATGAAGGCACATCGCTCTTGTTCAGCGTGACAGCATCTGACAGTGACATGGATACAATTAATTACGAGTGGAAGCTCGACGAATCAATAGTATCAGCAGTATCATCATATAATTACAATCCATCTTATGATGACTCGGGAATTCATACGGTCATCGCAACAGTGTCAGACGGTTATGATACTGACACCCAGACATGGACAGTCACAGTTAACGATATGGAGATAAATTGCAGCCATGATTCCGACTGCGGCACAGACGGCTATATCGGGGAAACATTCTGTTCAGGTCTTGATGTTGAAAGGACATACAGGGAATATACATGCAGCAATCCGGGAACCCCTTCATCTTCCTGCTCATCTTCAGACACGGACATGCTTCAGGAGACATGCGGATACAAGTGCATTTCAGGAGCATGCATTGGCAATGTCGCACCGACAATAGACAGCTTCTTACCTTCATCAGACCCCACGACAAATGAGACTTCCAGCCAGGGATTCTCAATAACAGCATCTGACATCTACGGGGATCCGCTAACGACCACATGGAAGCTCGACGATGAAGTAGTCGGCACGGGAACGTCATACAGCTATGTTCCTGATTATGATTCAGCGGGAATATACACAGTCCTTGTCATAGTGTCTGACGGAGAGCTTTATGACACGCATTCATGGACACTGACAGTAAATAATGTTAATCGTGCACCTGTGATAAACTCATTCATACCAATAGACACGACACCCGAGATAGACGAAGACGAAAGTATCACATTCAGCGCATCCGCTTCAGACCCTGACGGTGACAGCGTTTCATATTCATGGAAGTTTGATGGTTTGGAAGTCTCAACTGAACAGTCTTTCGAATATGTAACAGATTACACCGATTCAGGAACATACAGCGTGGCTTTGACAGTCTCAGACGGCAACGGCGGCACAGACACGCAGTCATGGACGCTTACGGTTAATGATGTGGACAGTGTTGATGTCCAGCTTTATGATGGTGTAAACAACAATGTTGAACTACCTGCAACACCTGCTTCAACTGCCATAGAAGACGTGCTTAGCATAATAAGCGGGAAATACTGCATAGTTCAGGTATACGAGAGCGGTTTATGGAAGGAATACATACCCGGTAACAGGCCCAGCGCCTGCTCGGCTTATGTGAATCCTCCTCCGTGGCATGTGAATACACTGGCGATACTCGATGGTTCGCTTCCATTTAACATAAGGATGATAGGTGACGCAGTGCTTACTGTGGACATAATTTAGGTGATAATATGAAAAGATGGGCAAAGAATACATTGATTGGACTGGGAGCAGTCGGACTCTCGATAGGCGCTGCAGAATATGCCAGTGCACAGTCGTCCCCTGCAAGCTACTGGGGCAAAGCATATGACAGGGGTGCAACTGTCGAAGATGGCACTGTTGTACGGGTTTATGATACGAACGGAACTGGAGACGGGACAGTGAATACAGACGATGACCAGCTCATCGGCGAAGCTACGACATTCACTTACAACAGTGAAAATGGGTGGTTCGACATTGATGCTGATACTGATGACCCCGCAACACCGGAAGACGAGGGAGCGGTCACAGGGGCGAATACTTATTTCAGGCTCGTCAGGACGAGCGACGGAAAAGAGGATTTGGCGTACACCGATGCCGACATGACGACACATATAGTAACTCACGAAGAACTCACAACCAAGGAGCAGAACGTGTATACAGACTTCGCAACAGGTGTAGAACCGGTTGGCAGCAACCGTGGACTGAAAGTGTATCCGAATCCATTCAGCAGCGAACTCTTCATAGAGGACCCGTTCCTGGTCGGCGAGAAAGAGTTCGAAGTATTTGATATGGCAGGACGAAAGGTTCTTGAGGGCAGATACCAGTCAGGAGAGCGGATTTCTGTAGATGTTGACGGTATGGCTGGCGGCATTTACTTCATGAGGATAACATCCGGAGAAAATTCTGTCCAGACCAGAGTAGACGTAAAGAAGATAATCAAGCGATGATTAACGTATTTTCATTGTTGCGCTTCCGGAGATTTCGATACCCTTCGGGCCTATCTTGAATGGGTAGATGTCTTTTCCGTGGTTTGTCCTTCTCATTTTCCTTATCTGGAAGCTCCTGTTTGCGTCACCGCCTATGCCAAGATAGTTCAGTATGATGACACCGTCGACAACGAATTCCTCGACGCCGAATCTGGACAGTGCCTTGCTGTCCTCGACTATCTCTGATGTGACAAGAGATGTGCATCCCGCATTCTTCACGGATTTCATGAGCTTTCCGAGCTGCTTTCTCACTGTTGCATGGTCCTTCATGTAAAGGCCGAGCATCGACACGGAGTCCACCACAAGCCTTTTTGCCTTGATGTACTCTATCTGGTTCACGAGAACAGAGCTGACATCAGTCTCGAACGGGTCATGGTACATTATCCTGAAAAGGCCTTTCTTTTCGTACTTGTCTAAGTCCCATCCGAACTGCAGGGCATCCTCCTTTATCTCTTCGGCATCCTCTTCCAGTGAAAGGTACACGCATGGCTCGCCCTTCTGTAGCCCTTCCCAGAGAAACTGCAGGCAGAATAGTGTCTTGCCTGTTCCTGTTCCTCCTGTTATCATCGTGACGCTGCCTTCCGGAAGTCCCCCCTCAAGAAGAGAATCCATTTTTGACATCCCCATAGAGATTCTCATTGCCATGATATAATCTTGTCGTGACGACCTAAATAAATTTATTTAATGCAGCCACAGGTATAGTATGGCATCAGGGATAATGGAATTTCTCGCTGACCAGAAGGGAAACATAGATGATGTGATAAAGAAGTACCTTCCGGAGAAGGTCGATGAAAAGTACATAAAATGGCTTCTTGGGAAGCCCAGTTACGAATACACCACACCTGCCATACAGGCAGCACTTTCCGAGCCTATATGGGATTTTCTCAACCGCGGAGGAAAGCGATGGAGGCCAGCGCTTTTCCTTCTCTACACTGAAGCTCTTGGCGGTGATGTTAAGAAGGTCAGGGACTTTACGTCCACGCTTGAGCTTCTTCATGAAGGATGTCTTACTGGCGATACTTCTATATTGAAGAATCCGGGTGAACAGGTAAGGATAGACAGTATAACACCTGGAGATCATGTCTATACAATCAGTCCAGAAGGAAATCTTGAGAGTAGTGTGGTATTAAAGAAAAAAATGACTGGTATCAGGCATGTTTACAGACTCGTAACAAGTCACAGAGAGATAAAAGCAACGAAAAATCATCAATTTCTCGTTATGCATAAAAATCAGCCTATTAGACTCAAAATAACTCCATATGGTGCAAAAAGATTGAAGAAAATCATGCCGAGAGGAGATATATGCGAGATTGCAAAAAAACTTGGTAAAAATGAAAGAGTGTTGTATAATGCACTTTATCCTAATGTAATACAGTATTTGGAAAAAAAAGAACTGGAGTATATTTTTGGGAGATATGGACTAAATCTTACTAAGAGAGACTATTTTGAAAAAGAAACAAAATACCAAAGACCTGAAATGAAGCTTGGTTGGAAAAAACTTGGAGAATTGAGTCCAGACGAAATGATAATTGCATTAAGAAAGGTGCCAGATAAGGGAATCCCAATAAACATTCCTGTACCGGATAAGGACCCGTACAAGGACAAGTCAAAAATTCCAACAAAAACATCTGAGGATTTCTGTCAGCTTTTTGGTTATATTCTAGGTGACGGGTGTGTAACGATAAATGAAAATGGGTCCAGACTTTATCTCACACCATCAAATAACAATGATGAAAAAACAGCCTATAAGAAAATATTCAAACAGACATTTGACTACGATCTAATAAGTGAAATACAAAACAATTACGAAAGACTTGTTTGCTGCTCATACAAGGTCTGCTGGGTCATGAGAAAGATGGGATTAGGGAAATCTGCACTGACAAAGAAAATACCCCAATGGATTTATGAGTTGCCTGAAAAACAAAAAGCGGCATTTATAAGAGGATATATTGACTCTGATGGTACAGTCAGAAAGAACGGTTTCGTTAGTTTTGATAGTGCTAGTGAAAAACTTATCAAGGGATTGAAACTACTCGTCGACAGCATAGGCATGACTACAGGCAGGGTGACCAAAAGAAAAGTTAGTAATCGTTGGAAGGCCTCTAAAAAGAAGGAATCGGAAATATGGTCTTTCAGAATGTCAAATCCTCAAAACATTTTAAAATTGATAGGATCCGAGAGAAGCGATTATATAAAACGAATGAGTGAATCTAGAAAAGGAAAAGAGTTCAAATATAAGAAAAAATACCCAAACCCCCCGATTAGCATGGATCAGTTCAGGTTTGAACCAATAAAAAGTATCGAAGGAATCGGCGAATTTCCAGTCTATGACATAATGGTCGAGAATTCATATAACTTCATTGCAGATAATATCGTGGTCCACAACTCGATTATGGTGGATGACATAGAGGACTCTTCAGATCTTAGAAGGGGAAAACCATGCACACACAGGATATTCGGCGAGGACATCGCAATCAATGCCGGCAATTTCATGTATTTCCTTGCGTTTGCGCCTTTTCTGAAGCACAAGGATGACTTCAGCGAGAAGACCCTTCTCAGGGCATGGAATGCTGCGATAGAAGAGATGATGAGAATTCATTATGGCCAGGCTTCTGACATAGCATGGCACAAGGGATTGGCTGATGCTGACAACATAAAGGAAGGCGAATATCTCCAGATGTGCGCATACAAGACAGGCGTGCTTGCAAGGCTCTCCGCAAGGCTTGCTGTGATACTCAGCGACGGCTCCGAGGAGCTTGAGGAGAAGCTCGGGAAATTTTCAGAATCCATAGGAGTCGCCTTCCAGATACAGGATGACATAATGAACATAGCACCGGGCGAAGGCTGGGGAAAGGAGACAGGAGACGACATAAATGAAGGCAAGCGAACACTTCTTGTTCTCCATACAATAAAGAATGCTGAGAAGAAGGACAGGGAAAGGCTCCTTGAGATACTCAAGATGCACACAAAGGAGAGGGCGCTTATAGAAGAGGCCATAAAGATAATAAAACAGTACGGCTCGGTACAGTATGCCAAGGAGTTCGCAAGGAACATGGTGAAGACTGCATGGGAAAACGTTGAGCCGCTTCTTCCGGATAATGAATCCAAGGAACAAATCAAGGCATTCGCTGACTTCATGGTAGAAAGAGAGATTTGATTCTCATGGCTGACATTGGCAGAGGGACAGGCTTCGGAAAGACAATACTTTTTGGCGAGCATTTCGCAGTCTACGGGCTGCCAGTGATAGCATCGGCGATAAGCGACCGGACCGTGGCGGAGATTGTGCCGTCAGATAGATATGAGCTGGTTGACAATCGCCCTGCCACGCCCGGCTACAAGGAAAAGAAGAAAGGCGAGATGGATAGGGCCATGAAGCTTTTACTGGAATGCATGAAGATAGATGTAAAACGTGACCCTGTCAAAATAACTCTGTCAGGAAAACTCTTCTGCACGAGCGGCGTTGGCGCAAGCGCTGCCATGGCCACTGCAATTGCCCGTGCATTTTCTGACCTGTATGGCCTTGGCATTGGCGATGAAGAGATTAACCGTATCTCATATGAGGCCGAGAAGAGCACAGGCACACCTTCGGGTATAGACAATACGTGCTCGACCTTCGGCGGACTGATATGGTTCATCAGGAATATTGACAGTGGTAAGAATACAATAGAACCCATAAAACTCGGGAAGCCGCTGGACATAGTGCTGGCCAACACCGGCATTTCCCAGGACACGAAGGCTGTCCTGTCAGACGTGAAGCGCAGCAAAGAAGCTGACCCGGGAAAGTATGAAGTAATATTCAGCAAATATGAAATGCTTGTAAAGGACGCAAGGAAAGCATTGGAAGCAGGCGATTTTGAAGCTGTTTCCAGGAACATTGACAAGAATCACGATCTTCTCAGAGAGATAAACGTATCTTGTGACGAAGCAGAGGAAATAATCTCAGCTGCAAAAGCTGCCGGTGCTCTTGCTGGAAAAATCACCGGTACCGGTCGCGGAGGGTATGTCATACTTTTCACTCCCGGAAAAGAGCTTCAGGAAAAGGTTTCGAAAGCCGTAAAATTCATGGGATATAGCACGATGAAGACTACAATTCTTTGAATCCTTCAGGTGCGTTAAGCGGAGGCTTTACTTTCAATAAATGCCTGAGGGGAACATTCTCGATAAACACATCACCTTTTCTGATTATGCCATTCCCATTGATATGCTTATAATCGATACCCTCTATAAGCTCAAGAAGAATCTGGTTGAATGGTGAAAAGTCTTTCCATCCTTCCGTGAATATGTATTCTGCGTCCGTGAACTTCGGGTCGCCGCTTTCCGGGTCAACATATCTGGGAAGAGAATAGCCATTGGCTGTCAGGTGCCTGAGATTCGCGACATAACTTTTTCCTGAGTCGAAATATCTTGCCCATATATCTCCATTCGGCTCTAAGAATACGCCGATGTTATCGCGCTGCTTGAAAATGATATTGTCATTGAAATAGAGGAATTTCCCGCAGTCTCCAGGCTTCGTATCCACATCTGTCTCTTCCTTTGTTTCCCTTATGGCAGTTGAAAGAAATCCCGCACCGTATTCTCTCTGTCCCTGAGGGAGAGTCAATTGTCCGTATCTCAGCGGGTCGTCTTCCTTCAGTTTCCTGACATTGAGAATTCCATTGTTTCTGTTAACGTAAGCAGCAGCGACTGGTGTGAACTCCGCTTCCTCCTCAAGGAATCCGGTACGAATCAGTGCTTCGGCGGCTTTGTATATTTTCATAATACACCTATTGTAACTTTTTAGTAGTTAAATTTATAAAATGTGCTGAATGAGCAAAACGACAATAAACTGATTTGCAAGAGCGTTTTTTTAATACTTGTACGGCATATTCTAACCATGGTGATGCAATGAGTTTCAGGGATTTTGTTGATAAGGTTGAAGCGCAGGGGAAACTTGTTCATATTTCAAAAAATGCTTCGAAGAAGCTTGAGATACCTGCAGTCATGGCAGAGCTTAACGACAAGCCAGTGCTTTTTGAGAATGTTAAAGAAAGCGAATTCCGGGTTGCTGGAAATCTCTGTGTTTCAAAAGATGCTTTTGCAAATTACTTTGGAATCAAAAGCAATGAACTTGTCCCAAAAATGATTAATGCGATAGCAAATCCCTCAAAACCTGAGGTCACGAAGAATGCTCCGTGTCAGGAAGTTGAGATGGAAGATGTCGATTTGAGCAAACTTCCGATACTTTTTCACTGCTCAAAAGATGGCGGCAATTACGTGAGCTCAGGTGTTTTTGTTGTAAAAAAATCCAACGGAGTCCAGAACCTCGACTATCACAGGTCAATGGAAATCGGCAAGAACCGTTTCTCGATAAGGGTTGTCCCGAACAGGGATTTTGACAACGCAATGAAAGAATCAGGCGACGAAATGGACGCAGTCATGTGTATTGGATGCTCACCTAATGTTCTTCTCGGAGCAGCAACATCCGTTGCTTCTGATGTTGATGAGATGCAGATAGCAAACACACTTGAACCACTAAAAATTGTGAAGGCAAAAACATCCGACCTGATGGTTCCGGCAGACTGCGAGTTTGTTCTTGAAGGAAAAATACTGAAGGAACGAGCAGATGAAGGTCCTTTTGTAGACTTAACAGAGACATATGATGTTGTAAGGCAGGAGCCGATATTCGAAGTCAGAAAGATAACACATCGGAAGGATGCAATATGGCATGGTCTGCTTCCAGGAAAACTTGAACATAGAATTCTGATGGGTATGCCAAGAGAACCGACAATATTCAAAAAAGTCAATGAAGCTGGCGTGAAATGCATTGATGTTAATGTTAATCCTGGCGGATGTTCATGGCTTCATGGCATAGTTCAGATTGATAAAAAGAGTGAAGACGACGGAAGGAAGGCAATAGACGCTGCTTTTGATGGCCACAAATCCATGAAGCATGTATTCATCGTGGACAGCGACATAAATATAAACAATCCTCTTGAAGTGGAATGGGCAATGTCCACGAGATTCCAGGCTGACCGCGACATGGTTGTAAAAGAAAATGAAAAGGGCTCTTCACTTGATCCAAGCTCTGATCCAAATACAAGAAAGACCACGAAAGTGGGATTCGACTTTACTATGCCTGTAGGTGAAGAAAAGAAGCATTTTGTAAAAGCTGAATTTCCTAAAGCTGATTTGAAGAAATTCTTGGAGTGAATATGAAGCTTACAAATGAAGAGCGGGATATGCTCAACGGCAGGAACGGCAACGCTGTCAGGCAGAGCATGGATATTCTCGTTTCACTCGGAGAGATATTCGGGGCGAAAAGACTCATAGACGTCGCAAGCGTCCAGATTGCAGGTGTTTCATATCACAATCTCGGGGACGCAGGCCTTGGCTATCTGGCTGACCTTGCGAAGGACGGGAAGGTGAAGGTTCTGACAACACTCAATCCTGCAGGTATGGATATGGAGAACTGGAAGGCGCTTGGAATTCCCGCGGATTTTGCAGAAAAGCAGATTGCAGTAATTGACGCATTCAAGAAGATGGGCGTTACTGCTACATGCACATGCACCCCGTATTTTGTCGGGAACAAACCCGAATTCGGAAAGCATGTCGCATGGGCTGAGAGCTCTGCTGTGTGCTATGCCAATTCAGTCCTTGGGCTGAAGACCAACAGGGAAGGCGGCCCGAGCGCTCTTGCTTCAGCTCTTACGGGGAAGACACCGGAATTCGGCATGCATCTTGAGGAGAACCGTCAGGCTCAGATTGCTGTCAATGTCAATGCAAAGATGGAGACTGTAACAGATTTCGGCGCGCTTGGTCATGTTATAGGAAATAAAATAGGAAACAAAGTCTCTTACATAAGGGGCGTTGAAAAGGCGAGTACCGAGCAGCTGAAAAGTTTCTGCGCTTCCATAGCAACATATGGCGGTGCCGCGCTTTTTCATATGGAAGGGATAACACCGAACAGGACATCCATACCTGAAGAGAGCATATCGGTTTCCCAGAAGGATATTAATGATGCGAAGAAGGCGATGAATGACAACGGCGAACCTGACATCTATTCCATAGGCTGCCCTCATCTGAGTCTCAAAGAGATGGGCGAGATAGCAGGAATGCTCAAAGGTAGGACTGTCAAAAAAGAGATGTGGATATGCGTTGCACGACCTGTCAAGGAAGATGCGGACAAAAAGGGATACGTAAAAATTATCGAAGACTCGGGAGCAAAGATTGCCTGCGATACATGCATGGTTGTTGCGCCTATCAAGGGGCGCTTCAAATGCCTTGCGACTGACTCCGCTAAGGGCTGTTTTTATGGCCGCGGGAAGAACAAGTTCAAGGTCATTTTCAGGGAAATTCCACAGCTTATAGAGGAGGCGACTTCATGATTCTGAAAGGGAGAAAGGTCGCGAAAGGCACAGCTGAAGGCGAGGCGCTCGTGTCAACAGAAGGCATCTCATTCTACGGAGGCGTCGACCCGGAAACAGGCATAGTTGCAGAGAAGGGACATCCTCTGGAAGGTCAGTCTGTCACGGGAAAGGTACTTGTATTTCCCACAGGAAAAGGCAGTACAGTAGGCTCGTATGTCATATACGATATGAGCAAGAGAGGCACAGCGCCTGCGGCAATTGTGAATAAGGAGATAGAGACAATAATCGCAGTAGGTGCAATCATTTCAGGAGTTCCATGCGTCGACCGGATTGACATAGAGAAGATAAAGAACGGCGACCGGGTCAGAGTTGATGGTGACAACGGCACTGTCGAAAATGTTTAAACCTCCTTTTTTAAAGCCAAGAGCGAAGCGGTACTCATGAAGAAAATTATAGTCGGTATATCAGGAGGTTCCGGCTCCATACTTGGAATAAAAATGCTGGAAGCCCTCAGAAAAGCAGGCATTGAAACGCATCTGGTCATAACGGATGTTGCCAAGGATGTCATATTGCAGGAAACCGATTACAAGGTAGAAGATGTTGAAAAGCTTGCATCAAAGACATACAGGATAGACGATTTCTTCGCTGCAATTGCTTCAGGTTCTTTCAGGACCGACGGAATGGTTATAGTTCCATGCTCTATGAAAACACTGGCAGGCGTGTCATCAGGATACTCCTCGAATCTTCTTCTCAGGGCAGCTGATATCATGCTGAAGGAGAGAAGGAAACTTGTGATTGTCGCAAGGGAAACCCCACTGAACCTTATTCACATAAGGAACATGAAAAATGTCACGGATGCAGGCGCTGTTGTGATACCGCCTATGATGACTTTCTATTCAAAGCCCAAGACTGTTGATGACATGATTGAGCATATAGTCGGAAAGGTTCTGGACCAGTTCGGCATTGATTCAAAATACAAACGATGGAAGTCACATTCTAAAGACAAGTGAAGGTGTAAATTCCATAATGCTTTCCAGCCTGATATCCGGAAAAGATGTATAGTTTTTAGTTATTTCGTTCGGAATCCAGACTGTCTTCATTCCTATCTTTTTTGCGGCATCTATACCCTTCTTGGAGTCCTCAACGACAATGCATCTATTCGGTTTAACTCCGAGCTTTTCAGCACTCATGATGAAGCATGCAGGATCCGGCTTGGCATGTTTCGAGTCATCAACTGTGACGATTGCATCGAAGTATTTTTCAAAACCGGTAACGTCCATTATGATTTCTGTGGCACTCCTGCTCGATGATGTCCCAAGGCCGATAGGGTAAAGACCTCTGTGCATCTTCAGGACATCCTCCGCTCCTTCGGCAATTGGTAGGTTCTTCCTGACCATCTCCTCGAATATACGTCTTTTGGTGCCCCTTATATCATCTTCACTGACACTGATATCTTTCATTTCTATGAACTCCCCCAGTCGTCTACCGTATTTGGTGAAATGATTGTAGAAATCATTTTCATCTATATTCAGGCCATAATGACTGAATGCATCGATGTAAGCTTTGCAATGTATTTCTTCAGTATAGACGAGAAGACCGTCCATGTCGAATATTACGGCTTTTTCCATCTTATGGATTTGGCATAAAGAAATTTAAGGTGTTACGTACCTTCTTCCCAGCTGTTGAGGTACTTTATCTGCTCGGCATCGAGCTTGTCTATCTTCACGCCGTATGTCGCCAGCTTCAGCAGCGAGATGTCTGTATCCACCTGCTCCGGAAGCTCGATTACCTCCGGTTTCATCTTTCCCTTGTTCCTGACAAGGTACTCGCATGCAAGCGACTGACCGCAGAATGATGTGTCCATTACAGTGCTTGAATGGCCTTCTGCCAGCGATAGATTCACAAGCCTTCCCTGCGCGAGGACGAATATCCTGTTGCCATTCTTCAGTGTGAATTCCTCAACGAGAGGCCGTACCTCCCTCATGCTTTTTGCTGTCTCCTTGAGGCCCTTGTAATCAATTTCAATGTCGAAGTGGCCTGAATTAGCGACAATCGCGCCGTCTTTCATCTTCTCCATGTGCCTCTTCTTTATGACATGCTTGTTCCCTGTTAGAGTGATGAATATGTCTCCCATGCCAGCCACGTCATCCATCTTCTTCACTTCATATCCGTCGTAGAATGCCTGAAGCGCCCTGAATGGGTTCACTTCTGTCACAATTACCTTTCCGCCCATGCCCTTTGCCCGAAGTGCAACACCTTTGCCGCAGCTTCCGTATCCTGCGACAACAACAGTTTTTCCTGATACAAGGACATTTGTTCCCCGCTTGATTCCGTCCCATGTGGATTCCCCTGTTCCTATGTAGTTGTCCAGAAGGTGCTTGGTATTGTTGTCATTTACTGCTATTATCGGGTATTTCAGCGCATTGTCCCTGACCATTGCATTGAGACGGACGATGCCTGTTGTGGTCTCCTCGCAGCCGCCGATTATGTTAGGTATCAGTTCCGGATGCTTTGAATGAATTTCAGAGACAAGGTCGCAGCCGTCGTCTATTGTTATGTTCGGTTTCTGGCCTATGACATAACCAATGTACCTGTAATAATCCTTGGTAGTCTCTCCCTTGTATGCCCATACATGAACGCCTTCCTCAGCAAGCGCTGCAGCGACATCATCCTGCGTTGAAAGCGGATTGCATCCGGTTATTGCGACCTTCGCACCGCCTGCCTTGAGGGTCCTGACAAGGATTGCAGTTTCCTTTGTAACATGTAGAGCCAGTCCTATTGTTATGCCTTCGAAAGGCTTCTCCTTTTTGAAGCGCTCCCTTATTTTGATAAGGGCACCCATTTCCATTTCAGCCATGTCCAGCTTTATCTTTCCCTGCCTGGCGAGACCCATATCCTTCACTTCGTAATTTTTGCCCTTATCCGTAAACATCACCTTATTCAACTTTATTCAGAACCTCAATATTTATATCTGTTCCGGATTCTATACCAAAAACTTAAAGCAGTTTCCACAACTATAATCCATGAAGAATCTGGTGCTTCTGAAGATAGGCGGTTCGATATGCACGGAAAAGGGGAAGAACAAATTCCGTGTGCGTGAAAAGACAGTCGCACGCATAGCCAGGGAGATTAATGATGCCAGAAAGGAAAAGGAATTCAGGCTTCTTGTTGTCAATGGCGCAGGACCGTTCGGACATACCAATGTCACGGAATACGGCATCAACAACGGGCTCAGTAATGAGAAGGATTATGAAGGATTTGCGAAGACAGTGAATGACTGCTCATACCTGAACTGGAAGGTTTCCGATATCATGAGGAAGGAGGGGATTATTTCACTGCCGTTTCCGAGTTCGTCAGTTGTCATACAGGGAAAAAGAAAAATAAGCACATTCTTCACTGATTCTCTGAAGGCACTTTGGAATTCCAACTGGAGCATAGTTCCTGTGATGAACGGGACAATGGTAGCTGATACGGAGATGAAAGGCTCAGTGGTCAGCGGCGATGCCGTGCTTGAGCACATAGCTGCCCGTTTCAGCCCGGATTTCATGATTTTCGTAACTGATGTTGACGGCATATTCACAGGCGACCCGAAGAAGAACAGCAGGGCAAGGCTCATAGATAAAATCAGTAAAGATGGGTATGGCGACATAAAGAAACACATATCAGGCTCATCCAATGTTGATGTTACAGGTGGGATGCTAGGAAAGGTGGAAAAAATGCTTGAACTGAAGACAAGGACAATAATAATTAACGGCAATGCACCCGGAAGGGTCAGGAAGGCGCTGCTTGGCGAGACCGTCAGGGGTACTGTGTTAGGTAAATAACTTTTAAAACGGAACTGTGAATCATATTTATGAGCACATCAAAGAGAAAAGATGAGCATATCAGGATATGCCTGCATGATAATGTAGAGTCTTCAAGGAGCAATGGATTCGAATGGTACGAATTCAGTCACAATGCCCTGCCTGAGATTAAATGGGAAGACATAGACACGAGCACAGCGTTCCTTGGCAAAAGGCTGTTTGCACCGCTCTTCATAGAAGCCATGACAGGCGGAACTGCAGAGTCTGAAAGAATAAACAAGAATCTCGCGGAAGCTGCGCAGGAACTCGGAATAGGCATGGGTGTAGGCTCCCAGAGGGCCATGATAGAGACACCTGAACTCAAGGACACCTATGACGTGAGGGGGGTTGCTCCTGACATATTCCTTGCAGGAAACATAGGCGCTTCGCATATACTCAAATATCCGGTTGAGAAGATAGAGAAGGCGCTTAATGCCATAGGCGCTGATGCTCTTGCGATACATCTCAATCCGGCGCAGGAGATTGCCCAGGAAAACGGAGACAGGAATTTCAGCGGTGTGCTTGAGAAGATTAAGATAATCTCAAGGGACCTGAAAAAGCCAGTGATAGTCAAGGAAGTCGGCTCAGGTATTTCAGCTGATGTCGCAAGAAGGCTTGCAGCTTCAGGGGTTGATGCGATAGACATTGCGGGTGTTGGAGGCACGAGCTGGATAAAGGTTGATTCTATGATAGGCAGGACGCCATACGCCGAATTCTATGACTGGGGAATTCCAACAGCCGAATCCCTGGAAGCATGCCGGAAAGCCGTAAGGACGCCGCTTATAGCATCCGGCGGAATAAGGACAGGCATAGAAGTCGCAAAAGCGCTTTCCATGGGAGCATCCCTTGCAGGGATGGCACTTCCGCTTCTGAAAGCCGCCAACAGGTCATCGGATGATGTCATAAACCTTCTTGAACAGGTTATAATTGAGCTGAAATCCGTTATGTTCCTTACATCATCCAAAAAGATAACGGACCTGAGGAACAAGGCAGTTAAGATTTAATAACTGAAATCAAAGTCGAATTATGAAAATTCCCAAAAGGGAAGTCGTGAAGTTCGTCCTTAAATCGGCTCTTCACAGAAAGAAGGCCAGCTCGCAGGACGAGCTTGTCGGTATCATAAATACGGAGCTTCGAAAGGTTGACAGCGACTATTCGATAACAGGAAAAAGGCTTCGTCTGATAGCTGCATCAATGCCCGACATAAGGATGGATGTAGTTACCCGGAAGGGGGGAGTGCCATCCAAGTGCCCTTCATGCGGTTATTCCCTCAAGAAGTCGTGGGACCGGAACCTCAGAGGAAGGAAGGTGCTGCGTTCGCTTAAGTGCGGCAGATGCGGTTACAAAGGCACTTCAGGAAGATGGTCTCCGGGGAAGTATGCATTCTGCGTATCAAAGGCTTGATTAATAAGCGACCTTTCTCATTGTTAATTATTGAGGATGGAAGTGGTGTGACATGAAGGTTCTGATGTTTGGCTGGGAGTTCCCGCCATACACTACAGGCGGCCTTGGAACCCACTGCTACAACCTCACAAGGGCTCTGAGTGGCAGGAATGTGAAAGTCACATTTGTCATGCCAAAGGTCAGCGGGGGCGTCAGCCACAATTTCGTAAAGATTGTCCATGCTGATGACGCCAAGTTCATAGAGATAGCATCGGGTCTGACTCCATATGTCTCCTCTATCGCAGGTCATTACACACCCGGAAAGGAAGGAGCTTCAAGTCTCTACGGTTCAGACTTCTTTGAAAAGGTCAACAGGTACACTGAATGCGCATCAGTGGCTGTCATGAAAGAGGACTGCGATGTCATACACTGCCATGACTGGATGACATTTCCAGCAGGCATACGCGTCAAGAAGGACAAGGGAAAACCTCTTGTCATAACTGTCCACTCAACAGAATACGACAGGAATCCGGTATCTCCAAATCAGTGGATATCACATATAGAATGGGAGGGAATGTACAATGCCGACAGGATAATAGCTGTCAGCGAATACATGAAAGCAAGGATAATTGAGAGGTTCAAAGTTCCTGCGAGCAAGATAGAAGTCGTATACAATGCTGTGGAGGCATCCGAATATGCAGGAAGCAGACTCAGGTTCGGCACGGGTGAGAAGATTGTGCTGTTCCTCGGAAGGCTGGCACTGCAGAAGGGACCGGACTACTTCCTCAGGGCAGCCAAGCTTGTCATCGAGAAAGAAAAGAAAACGCGGTTCATAATAGTCGGCACAGGCAACATGCTTCCGGAACTCATAGACCAGTGCATAGAACTTGGAATATCGGAAAATGTCATATTTGCAGGATATCAGGAGAGCATAAAGGAATACTACAAGATGGCTGATGTGTATGTCATGCCTTCGGTGTCAGAGCCTTTCGGGATAACGGCGCTTGAGGCCATAGCTTCAGGCACTCCTGTCATAATCTCAAAGCAGTCAGGCGTCTCTGAGCTTATCATGCATTGTCTTAAAGTTGACTTCTGGGACGTTAAGGAGATGGCCAACAAGATACTGGGAGTCCTGAGATACGCCCCCCTGAAGAGAGAAATGGAAATGAACAGCTATGCTGAGATATCGAATATAAACTGGGACGTGATAGCTGAAAAAACAGTTAAGGTATACGCGAGCGTAGGTGTCTGAATGCCCGCAGTATGCTTTTACTTCCAGGTTCATCAGCCGATAAGGCTAAGAAGATACACTGCATTCGACATAGGAAAGAACGAGGATTATTTTGATGATGAAAGAAACAGGTTCTTCCTTGAAAGGGCTTCAAGAAAATGTTACATACCCACCAATGCGAAGCTTCTTGAGCTGATGGAGAAACATGACGGCAGGTTCAAGGTGACATTTTCCCTGAGCGGTATCTTTATAGAGCAGATAGAGAAGTTCTTCCCCGATGTCCTTGAGTCATTCAGGAAACTCGTGGACAGCGGATGCGCAGAGATAATGAACGAGACATACTACCACAGCCTTGCTTACATGATTTCCAAGGAAGAGTTCAGGGACCAGGTTGACATGCACCGGAGGAAGATAAAATCCGTTTTCGGTGTGCGCCCGAAGGTCTTCAGGAACACAGAGGCCATGTACAACAATGATGTGGCTAAGGTTGTTCAGGAGATGGGTTACAAGGGAATAGTGGCCGAGGGACTTGACCACGCCCTTGAATGGCGGTCACCCAACTACCTTTACAATGCGAAAGGCTCTGACATACCGGTCTTCCTTAGGAACTACAAGCTGAGCGATGATATAGCATTCAGGTTTTCAACCAGGGACTGGAGGGAGTGGCCTTTGACAGCGGACAAGTTCGCCACATGGCTTTCAGCTTCCAACGGTGAACTGGTGAATCTTTTCATGGATTACGAAACATTCGGGGAGCACCAGTGGACTGAGACAGGCATATTCGACTTCCTCCATCACCTTCCGGAAGAATGCTTCAAGCAGGGGAATGTGAAATTCATGACACTCAGCGAGGCTCTCGCAAACTTCAGGCCGGTCGGTGAGTTTGATGTGCATCACCTGAGTTCGTGGGCCGATGTCCACAGGGATGTCAGTGCATGGCTGGAGAACAGCATGCAGTCCAATGCATTCAATGAGATTAAGTCACTTGAGGAGAAGATAAGAAAAAGAGGCAACCGGAATCTTATCGATACGTGGAGGAAGCTGCAGACCTCAGACCATTTCTACTATATGTGCACCAAATGGTTTGCTGATGGTGATGTCCATAAGTACTTCAATCATTATGACACGCCTTACGATGCTTACATGAACTACATGAATGTTATTGCTGATATAAAGAACAGGCTTCAGGCGCGTTCAAGAAGAAGAGCATAAGCCTTGAGATAGTTTTCGAAAAGCGCCCTCCAGTCAGCAAGGAATGAAAGCGATTTTGCCCTTTCCCTTTCTTTTCTGGAGTCCGACGGTTTCATCACCGTTATCCTGTAAAGTATGTCCTCAAGCTCCTTTGCGGCAGATGTGTCAGGTTTTCCGTCCCTCTTCACAACAGATATCGATGTCTCCGGAGGCCTGAGATGAGGCTTTATGAATTTTCCGTAGCCGCTGAGGTCTGTTGTGACTGAGTGCAGACCAAGTGCAGCTGCCTCAAGAGGCGTGTATCCCCACGACTCGTAATATGAAGGGAATACGCCTGCATCGAATCCTATCATCGCGTTGTAGTATGCCAGTTCCAGAAGGCCGTCCTTCTCTGAAAGGTATGCCGGGTAGTATACAATCTTCACGCGGTCATCCCTGCTGTTGTCCAGTCCTGCATCCCTGAGTGCCTGTATTATGTTGTTCTCGGATTTCATCTGGAAAGGTGTGACCGGAGGTATGCCCTTTCTCATTTCTTTCAGTTTCTTTCCGAGTTTCTCAAGTTTCCTGAGGAAAGATGTGTCCAGCATAACCTTGGTTTCAGACCTCTTTCCGTGTATGAAATCCCTGAGAACATTCTTTTCGATTCTTTCAGTCGCTTTCTCTATGAGCTTTTCAGCATCTTCGAAAGCCGAGAGATGTTCCAGCACAGTGGGCTTGGTTCCTGCTGTATCTGCAGGCACGAATATGAATGCGAAAACAATTTTCTTTGACCTTGATTTCCTGAGCCTGTCATTAAGTCCCGCGAGTGAATCTATGAATATGTCTATGCCCTTGTTTCTGAATTCATGCCTTCCGGATATGAAGCAAAGCATTGCGTTATCAGTGTCCACTTCGTAATACGGAAGGAAGTATCCGAGAAGGAAATCCCTTATGTCATCAGTGTATTTCCGGTACATTTCCAGTATCTTTTCCTGCTGCGGGAATTTTTTCATGTCAAGCCCGTTCGGCAGTATGACATCAGGCTTCCTACCGAGGACATACTGGCATTCCTTTCCCATTATCTCGGATACTGAGGTGAAAACATCAGCTGAAGCAGCAGCAGCCTTTTCCATGAGATGCTTCGGATGAACGCCGTATTCGTAAGCCTTTTCCACAGGCGCAGTTGTCCCGTTCTTTTTCCATGTGTTTATCATGTCATAAAGGTTTTCCCTTCCGGTTTCAGCTATTGCGCGTCCGAGCACAGTTGAATGTGTTGTGAAAACTGATGGGATATTCACACCAGCTGATTTGAGATGAAGCATGGCAGTGGCGCTGAGCCACTCATGGAAATGGGCCACAGGACTGTACCTGAATACACCCTTCTCATGAAGCGACTGGATAAGATAGCCTGCAGCCTTTGCCCAGACTGTGGGTTCATTGAACCAGTTATCTGTTCCCCACGAATCTATCTGGTATTTTTCCCAGAGTTCTCTTTTTATATCATCGGATTTTACTGAAAATCCCCTGCAATCTATAAGTATTGCCTTCGGATTCTTCTCAATCAGCCATGTTCCGTAGTGACATTTTATTCCATGATTTTTTTCCAGCTCAGCGAAAGCTTCTGACATCCTGCCGGGTGGTTTCTCTTCCCTGAACTCCTTCGGAAGCCTTCCGATGCAGGGTCCTATTGCAAAATATTCCTTGCTGTTTGCAATTGCATATGACATCTTTGAAACTATGACTGTGTATATTCCGCCTACCTTGTTCGCTATCTCAAAACTCACTTCAATGAGAGTAAAATCTTTCAACCAATCACCTGTTAGAGTATTGTTTCTACTTCTTAATGAGTTTAACATCACTGCCATCGCATGTTATGTTGTAACCCTTACCGGATTTTCTGATATGAATGCTCACAGACTTCCCTCCGATGAAAACAGACCTCGTTACCTCTTTGACTGCGGAAGGAAGGCTGGGAGAAACAGTCACTTTGTTTTTCAGCGCATCGATCTCTATCCCGAGCATGAACTCATCCAATATGCTTATGAACATGGCTTCGCCCCACAGCTGCATAGGGCATCCTAAGAGCTTTCCGGTTTCGGAATCCCAGCATTCCCCTATTGAGCCGATTGAATCAGTCCGGATGTCATCCATCATCAGGGAGATGTTCTTCCATGCATCGTCACTTCTTCCGCATCTGAACTGGGCAGCTGCAGCCCATAATGTTGTAAGAGACCATGTGGACCCGTTGTGATATCCGGATGGATTGTAAACATGCTCGTCGCTGGAGACGGTTCTTACACCCTTCAATGAGGAGAATGTGTCGGAGCTTAGTGTTTTCATTACAGGCGCACACTTTTTCCCAAGACCAGTCATAATAGCGACAGCTGCATTTGCAGTTTTTTTCCTTACAAGCCCGTGTGAATCTTTCGTGTCTGCATAGAAGCTTCCCATGAAGAACTCATCGTCAAATATTTCCCTGAGCAATTTCATGGCTTCGTGGGCTTCTCCGGCATTTTCATTCCTTCCGAGAACCCTTGATACGTGCTCCATTGATTGAAGGAATAAATAGAAAAGAGCCTGAACCTCAACGGCGTGCTTCCTTCTTCTCTGCGTGTCCATCCATGTCTCAGAGTTCTCTGTGTCATGACTGATGAAAGCTCCTTCCCTCCTTGACATTATGTACCTGAATGATTCCTCAAGCTTTGGATACACGGTGCGCGCGAAGTCTAGGTCACCTGTCGCCTTTAGCAGTCTGTCAATGGATATTCCCCAGAGCAGGGTGGCATCTATGGAGTTGAATGAATTTCCCATGGATTCTGAGACAAAATTCGGTATGCATCCGTCCCTTGATTTTTCCGAGAAAAACATTAAGGTTCTCTTAACGTGCTCGGAATCACCAAGCCTTATCGCAGCGTCAGTAGACCAGAATGTGTCCCTTCCCCAGTACTGCCTGAACCACGGAAATCCAGCATAGTATCCGTCCCTTCCTTTGAGCATTTCCATGCTAAGGATGCATGACCTGAATGACTCTGCAAGTCTGGGCGAACTCGATTTTATCTTTCCCCTGACAATGTCATCATAAGCTTCCTTCTTCTCTTCAAGAAGTGAACTGAATTTTTCTGTTCCGAACGCTCCCGAACCTATGGAAATCACTACATTTTTTCCGGAAATGCGCAAAGTTCCTGGAAAGAAATACGACTGCTTCTCCCCTGAAGGCTCATGAACCTCGTATGAATCTTTCCTCTGAAAATCGATATCCTCTGAAACATTAACAGAGACGCTTCCGAGTACATTGCTTATGTTAACTGTGCGGCTGCCATGAACCACTTCATATTTTCTGCTTGTTTCATTCTCATTTGACATGCGGATGTTGACTCCAAGCTTTACCTCCAGTTTCATAGTACTGGATGACGATATCTCAATCATGAGGTCATCAGTTCCATGCGGTATGAAGAGAGTTTCAGTGACACGGCCTTTACTTGTTCTGTATGTATGGATGCAACTGGAGAATGTGTATTCGGTCTTCTCTATGTTCTCCGGTGAGAGCCATTCACCTCCCACACTGACAGCGAAATATTCCAGGAGTTTTCTTTCCCCTGACCAGAGTCCGGTCCATTTGTTCCTGAACCCTGAGTCATAGAATCTGTGAAAAAGAAGGCTGCGGTTCGAAAGGAAATAGCATGAATCAGCGAATGGCGGCTTTCTAAGAAATCTCATAAAGATTATTTGTCGCGCCGCTTTAATTTGTTCAGTATATCCTTCCTGACGAGAAGAGCCCCTCTGAACCTCTTCAGATTCTCGCTGTCCTCTGCAAGCTTCGGCACTGCAAGAATCATAAGAAGGACAGCTGTTGTTAATAGACAATCGGAAAAAATGAAGCATAGCTGGACGATGATGGCTGTTTCAATTATGGCGAATATAATCCAGAAGAACTTATTCCATGACATTTACTGCCTCAGTATCCTGAGAACCGATTTGTCTATTTTGCTGTCGCTGTCAGACGGCTTTTCTGTATCCTTTCTGAGTTTGATGACATCTGCGGTCAGCTTCGCTATTGAGGCTTCCTGCTTTCTCAGCCTCTCGTCTATCAGCCGGACCATCTCATCAAGGAATGCGTTGAGGTCGACACGGTCTTCCTTCAATACCATTATTAGTAGATGTAGAAAAAACTTAAAAAACCAATGCGGGTTCCTATTCGCAGAGTTCGAACTTCATCTGAAGGTCACCGGTTTTGATTACTTTTATTTTTCCTTCCTTGGCCAGCCAGCCGAGACCAATGCTTGCTTCCTTCAGCGTTAGTCCGGATGCCTTCTGCAGCTGTGTCAGTGTTTTTGGACCCCTGGAATTAAGGACCTTCCACACCTTGCCAGCATATTTTCCGAAGAAATGCGTACTGTCCATTCAGTTTCCCTCCAGATTTATAATTTCTTCAGCGAGGTTCACATATGCATGCGCACCCCTGCTTTCCTTGTTTGAAATTATTATAGGCTCGTGCATCTTCGGTGATATGGCAAGGTCAACGTTTACCGGTATGTGGGTTTCCATCACCTTTTTGCCGAACTTCCCACGCACTATGTTTTCAATCTCTCCAGACAGCTTGCTTCTCTTGTCGTACATGGTCAGCACGAAACCTCTCAGGTCAAGACCTGGATTTATTTCTTCCTTTATCCGGTCTACTGTCTTAAGCAGCATTTCCATTCCGTCAAGAGCGAAGTAGTTGGTCTGAACAGGAACTATTACATGCGTGGACGCAGTAAGCGCATTTATGGTGAGAAGGCCAAGAGACGGCGGTGTATCTATCACTATATAATCGAAATCATGCCCTTCACTCAGCTTCTTTTTCAGCTTGAACTGCATCCCCACATCATTCAGAAGCTCGATCTGTGTCGCGTAAAGATGCTGGCTTGAAGGTGCCAGATACAGGTTTTCGACATTCGTCTTGACAGCTATATCACCTATCTTCGTTTTTCCGTCAAGAAGAAGGTGGCTTGTGGTCTTCCTGTGTTTTTTATCTGTTATGTATGTAGTCGCATTGGCCTGCGGGTCAAGGTCCATCAGAAGAACCTTCTTGCCGTTTTTTGCAAGGCAGGAAGAAAGGTTGGCAGCAAGGTCTGTCTTCCCGACCCCGCCCTTTTGGTTCGCAACAGTTATAATCATATTAATTATTGTGAATCACCCACTCTTAAAAGTCGCAGATAGGTACTGGCTTAAAAGCAAGTGAAATAATAGTTATAACAGGGTGGTTGTATGTTCAAATGGCCTTTTGGAAAAAAGAAGATTGAAAAGAAGAAAGAAATTAAGAAGTAATACGTCAGTTCACTTGGAATCAGAGAAGATGGTTAAGTTTTTTGCTTTTGAGGATAATTTTTCCCTTACGCAGTTGCTGAATTTTTCGGTTATCCACCAGTAATATTCTTCAGGCATTTTGCTTTTCTCTATATCCGGAACCTCATTCATGGCCTCTATCATGAACAGCTCCCCGTCCTCGCTTATGCACCATTCAACAGCATTCACGTCGAAGTCAAGCATTTTGTTAAGTTCTATGGTCGCATCTGTGATTCTCTTGCCGAAAACCTCCAGGTGCTTTTCCAGTGGCTTTTCATAAGAGCCTTCTCCCAGTGGCTTTGGAATCCATTTGGTTATGAGAACGTCTTTCTTGTTGATGCAGAAGACTCTGAAGTATTCCGTGTAGTCTATCTTTTCCTGAAGCAGCATTATGTGATGCGGCTTGAGTGCGTTGTATATATTTTCTGCCTCCCTGAAGGATGTGACAGTGAACACATTCTCCCACGCAAAGCCGTCGAAAGGCTTCATTATGAACGGGAGCTGCATGGTCTTCCTTATGATATCCCAGTCAGGGTCTCTTACAGAGCCGCCTAGATTCCATTCCCCGTCATCAGAAGGCAGCACGACAGTCTTCGGATGCTTTATTTCAAGCCTTCGGCAGACCTCGCATTCTATTATTTTGTTGTTTACTGAGGATGAGAATGGATTGTTTATTACATATACGCCTTTCATGGCGAGCATCATGAGAATCTGCCTCAGGTACCTGTTCTGAAAGCTCAGCCTGTCTATTATGACATTGTAGTTCTCAAGATTGCCGAACCTGTAGTCCCCGAACTGAACGAATTCAGTCTCTGCATCAGAGAACTTTCCCATGACATCATTTATGAATTCATATTCCTTCAGGTCGAGCACGCCTATTCTCATAAAATTACCTTTCTTTAATTTAATATAACAGCAATAATTTATTATGTCGGATGAAATAAGGAAGGATTTCTTCGGCCGTGAGGTGATAGTCGCCGTCGGCAGGTCCAAGAGGCCCGGGGCATTCTCCGAGAAAAAAAAAGAAAAGCAGATATGTCCGTTCTGCCCCGGAAACGAGAAGATGACAGAGAGCACCATAATGTCCCTTCCTGATGAGAAGAACTGGCAGGTGAGAATATTTCCCAACAAGTTTCCTGTACTGAACGAGAAAGTATACAAGAGGCTTTCATACGAGAAATTTCCTCTTGAGATGAGCCAGAAGAATTCAATGGCACCGTCCATGTTCCAGAAGTTTACATCATTCGGCAGGCACGAAATAATGGTCGAGACGAGGGACCATTACAATGAGTATGAGAATATGGGCACTGATAACCTTGAGCTTGCACTTGTTGCACTGAAGAAGCGATACGAGGAACTCATGAAGATAGACGGTGTGAACTACGTTACGATATTTAAGAACAAGGGCGAGGATGCTGGTGCAAGCATAAGGCACACACATACGCAGATAGTGGCGTCTCCTATGTTCCCTGAGGTTATATCGAAGGAAATGGACGACGGAGAGGCGTTCTTCAAGGAATCCAAAGAATGCGGCCCGTGCATGGTCATTGAGCATGAAGCCAAGAAAAAATCCAGAGTTGTGGTCAACACAAAGGACTGGATATGCATAGCCCCGTTCACATCAGTCTGGCCCTACCAGCTCAGGATACTGCCGAAGAGGCATTTCTCCGAGCTTTCTGAAATGAACTACAACGAACTGAGAAGCCTTGCAAAGGTCATGAAAAAAGTATTCGGGATGTTCTCAAAGCTGTTCGAAGATATGCCCTATAATATGATATACCTGAATTTCCCGAGATCTGAGCTCTGGCATTTTCACATAGATATATTTCCGCGTCTTGTGACGCATGCTGGATTCGAGTTCTTCGGCCTCAATGTTAACATAACCGCTCCGGAAGACGCAGCAAAGATTCTGAGAAGCGCAGGCAAGTAGTTCAGAATCTGTGTCCGAGCTTTTCCAGAATGCTTTTCATGAAGAGAGCATCCGTTTCAAGTATAGGCGATTCCGATATCATGTTTATTTCCTTAAGGTCGCTCTCCAGTATGACTTTTGCCACTTTCTCCATGTCAGGCTGCCTGTGGTCGAGTGTTAGGTGTCTTCGTTCCCCCTTTTCAGTGAATTCGATATTGGAGAAGTGCGTGTGAATATGAGTGTATCCTGCATCTGTGACCTTGCTCAGGGCCTCCCTGAAGTCGATTTTACCCTGATATTTGGCAAAAAGATGGGACCAGTCTATGACAGGTACGCATGTCTTTACAGCCCTGCACACCCTTAAAATCTCGTCTACAGTACCGAACTGTGACACCTTTCCGGTAGTTTCAAGTCCCAATTTGACATTCCATTTATTGTCTTCTACTAAATTGCCCATCTCGATGCATGCCTGCTCGACCATATCATAAGCTTCTTCTTTGTCGAGTTTACCGTAATATCCCGGATGAAAGACAATGACCTCAGCACCCATGAGATGGCCGCGGTGAGCCGAGTCTATGATGCGCTTCTGGCTGTCTCTGACTTTTTCCGGGTTGCAGAGGTTGATGTAATAAGGAGCGTGAACAGAGAGCTTTATTCCAGTCTCTTTTTGAACCTGTCCTATTTCCATGGCTTTTTCAGGGGACATCGAGACACCGCGCACGAATTCAACTTCCATGCTGTGGAGTCCAAGTGATTTCACTTCCCTTATACCCCCCTCGGTTGTTCTCTCATCCGATGATGCGGGAATGCCTGCTGTACCTACAAGTATCCTCATGTTTAACATTTCCCTTGAAAATTAAAAAAATCAGAAAAATTTCAGCATTATTTCTATTGCGATGAATGCCACGGATGCAGCAATAATATGCTCAGGCTTTATCTTTATGGATTCCTTTCCCTGGTCAAAATACCTGACAAGACCCGCAGTACTCTGCGGCATGACGCTTTTTTCCTTCTTTGACATGACAGCACCTGAATATAGTTGACGAATCCATTTTAAATATAATGCGCGTGCCGGGAATAGCCCACTTTCTGTCGTCTCCTCACCTTTTACAGTGAACGGAGGCGGTGGTATCTGTCTAAGCGCTTCAAAGAGCTTGCACCCCGAGTCGTACGCTATTTCACCCGTTTTGGCATTCACAGCTCTTTCAGGTTTCATTGCTCTGTGCCTTCCGGTGCATTTCTGTGCGATACGCTGGCTTCTCAGCCACTGCCTCTCAGCAGCACGTTTTCGGATAAATCCGAGGTGTGTGGAACTTCCTCACCCTGAACCCTTTTGAAAAAAGCGTTCACGGAAAACACGTTGCCGTATCTTCCAGAGCGAAACCACCCTCCCGGCTCGCGCAAAAAGAATATCGCACAATGCTTTATAAAGGTTTCTTATACCCGAATTCAGCAAGCTTCGGGGCTATGTCCTCGTATTTCTTGCCTGCGAGCATGCCACCGGCTATGAAATCCTTCTGGGTGACATCGGCAATGCAGAAATCAGGCATTCTGAATGAATTCTTTTCCTTTTCAGAGTTGAACTCGACATCGACGAGCACGAGCCCAGCAAGGTCTCCACTGAAAACGTCTATCTCTATTGCAGTTCCATTATGATTATGGAAGTATCTCACCTTTTCAAGTCTCTTCCCTTCCAGCTTTGAGAGTGCGAGAAATTCCTCTTTTGTAAGTATTATTGTCTGTTCATTCTGGATGGATTTGTCATTTCCGTCAATCGGGGTTTTCTTTGTCATCATATATTCGTCCCCATTTTTTCTCAGCCTGAGGCAGGGATGAATATATGATGACAA
>CAZXIU010000008.1:0-25309 GCA_964640865.1 uncultured archaeon
TGGTCAAACGCGGCAGATTGCCTCTTGAGCGCTGAAAGCGCTTGCTTGGTGAAGTCGAAGCTCAAGACCTGCTCTCTCAGTGAGTTCCGAGGTTCGAACCCTCGCCTCCGCATTCATTTTCTTTTAAAATGGAAGAAAACAGCCAAAGCTTTTAAACGTTAGGTCTACAAATAATGAGATACCGGTTAACCTACTCATATAAAAAGCGATGGTTAAATAATAGGCAAGAGAGTGAAAATCATGAAGGTCAGAAATAAGAACGAACTCTTGAGAGACCTGATAGAGAAGCTTGAGGAAAGAGGCAGGCAGGAGAATGTTCCGTTCTGGGGTGCAATCGCCAAGAAGCTCAACAGGCCACGAAGAAAGGCGTATGAAGTCAATCTCTTCTCTCTCGAAAGATATGCAGGAAAGGAAACTGTTTTAGTTCCTGGTTATGTTCTAGGTACAGGCGATCTCACCAAGCCGGTTACAGTAGCAGCAATCAAATTCTCTTCAAAGGCTGAGGAGAAGATTAAAAAGGCAGGCGGAAAGGTCGTTGACATCTTCGATTTTGTTGAAAGCAAGCCGAACCTTAAAAATGTAAAGATTATGGGATGATTCTTATGAAATACATAAACGCTGAAAATCAGGTTCTTGGACGTCTTTCATCTCTTGTTGCAAAGATGATAACAGAGGGCGAGGATGTTTATGTTGTGAACGCGGAAAAGGCTGTCATTATCGGAAATCCGACATCAATACTTGAGGGATACAGGACAAAGAGGGCAAGGGGCGATCCATACCACGGGCCATTCTTCCCCAGGGAAGCTGAGAGAATATTCAAGAGGACTGTCAGGGGCATGATTTCTTACAAGACTTCAAGAGGCAGGGAGGCCTTTAAAAGACTCAAAGTCTTTAACTCTATACCATCCGACCTTATTGGCAGGGAATTCGAAAAGATAAAAGGCGCTGAAAACAAGGGTGAAGCGAAGTCAATAACACTTGGAAGGATTTCGGAGCTTATATGAGCGAAAAGGAAGCCAGGAAAACTGAGAAGAAGGAAAATGCAGTCTTTGCTACAGGAAAGAGAAGGAAAGCTGTTGCACGTGCAAGTCTCAGGCCCGGAACAGGCGTAATCACTCTTAATTCTGAGTCAATCGATGATATCAAGAACCAGACAGTCAGGCTTCTTCTTCACGAGCCGCTCAGCCTTATCGGAGATGCATGGAAGAAGTTCAACATAAGGGTCAGCACGAACGGAGGCGGAACACTCGGACAGGCGCAGGCTGCACGACAGGCAATTGCAAAGTGCCTGGCAGACGAACTAGGTGATGAAGCAAAGGCAGTCTTCATGGCTTATGACAGGAACATGCTAGCTTATGATCCAAGAAGGACTGAGCCGCACAAGTCTCCAAGGTCTTCGCAGGGCCCGAGAAGGTACAAGCAGAGGTCAAAGAGGTAGATGATTATGGAATACGCAAGAGTCAAGCTCGCAGGAAGGAACTACAAGGAACTGGAAGAGATATGCGACATGATAAAGGGCATAGCAAAGAAGTATGGTGTTTCAGTCCGCGGACCTATGCCAATGCCGACAAAGAAGCTTAAGGTTACAACACTCAAGACCCCATGCGGTGACGGAACAGGCCACGGCAATGCCACATGGGACAAATGGGAAATGAGGATACACAAGAGGGTAATAGACATAGGAACCAATGACCGTGCCCTTCGTCAGGTTGTCAGGCTTCCGATACCAGAGGGCATAAAGATAGACATCGAGTTCAAGGAATGATTCCTGCAAAACTATTATAGCGAATTCTACAAATTATTAACATGCTTGAGTTAATCATGACCCAGTTATCCGGACTTGAGAACATGATATTAGAAAATTATATGATTAGCGCTGTTGTGATATCAGCAGCTATTGGGTTGATTACATTTTTTCTCTTAAGGAAACTGCGTAAATCCGGAGATGAATCATCATCCGAGATTAAACAGGAAAAGTCCAGAAAAATCATGGGCATTTCTAGAAAGTCTTCTACGGAAGTACCTGTTCCCCTGCCTCCCGGAAGTGATGCACGGAAGGAGGGGCTGCTTGGTGTTGTGAGTGAACTTGAGAGGTACATTAATCGCATAAATCCCGACACCAGCGAAGAGCGACGGAAGATATACAATCAGCTCAGGCTGCGGATAGAGAAGACCAAGACTTGCATAAATGCCGGTGATTTCAGGGGAGCAAAAAGAAGCATAAGCAGTGCTGAGATGTACATCAAACTAATGGTTCTGAAATCGTTATGATTTTTATTTCATGAAATCTCTCAGAATGTATGGGTGTAAATCTTCGTGACATTGTCACGCATCAGGAAATCTCTATGGAGTCACTCAGCGGAAAAGTGATAGCAATAGACGCGCTGAACATAATATACCAGTTCCTGTCAATCATACGTGACCGTTTTACAGGCGACCCGCTCAAGGATTCCCATGGAGACGTGACGTCACACCTTTCAGGCATATTCTACAGGACCTCAAGGATGATTGAAAACAACATAACACCAGTGTTCATCTTCGATGGCGAACCACCTCTTTTCAAGAAGGGCACGCAGGATGAAAGAAGAAAAATCAAGGAAGCTGCGCAGGAGAAGCTGGAAGAGGCGATTGAAAAGGGCGACCATGAGAAGATAAGGCTCTATGCACAGCAGACCTCGAAAGTGACTGATGGAATGCTCGACGAGGCTAAAAGGCTTCTGGATGCAATGGGAGTCCAGTGGATACGGGCTCCAAGCGAGGGTGAGGCCCAGGCATCTTTCATGAACAGGAACGGCAGTGTCTATGCATGCGGCTCTCAGGACTGGGATTCGCTTCTTTTCGGTGCTGAAAGGCTTGTGAGGAATCTTGCTGTCAGCGGAAAGAGGAAGCTTCCCGGAAAGGAGTCTTATGTCAAGGTCAGCCCTGAGATGATAGAACTTGGAAATGTCCTCTCACAGCTTTCAATAACACGGGAGCAGCTGGTGACAGCGGGAATACTTATAGGAACTGATTATAATCCCGGCGGCATAAAGGGCATCGGGCCGAAGAAGGCCCTAGAACTGGTGAAGGAGAAAGGAAGCTTTGATAAGGTGATGGAGCATATCGATTGGACATTCGACACAGCACCTGAGAAGATATACGATTTTTTCATGAATCCGCCTTCTGCTGAAGTGCCCATAGAGAAGCGGCATGCTGACTATGACAAGGTTACTGATATACTTACAGGGCACGACTTCTCTCCTGAAAGGATAAAAAGCACAATCGGGAAGATTGGTGAAGCTGCTGAAAAAAAGAAGCAATGCACTCTTGGAAGCTTCATCTGATTTTTTAATCATGAAATGCAAGAATAAAGATGGCAGCCTCGCCTATTGGAATCATACTTGACATGGTTATTCTGGTTATTGACAATACCATAGGCACTATCCTGAGCATTTTTGGTCTTTTCGGAGACCTTCTGGCATCAATGATGGGTGTTTCATCTGCCGGAGGAACTCTGGGCATAGTGCTCTTTTTCGTTGTTCTCGGACTTGTGGGCTTCTTTGTTTTCAAGCTCTTCGTGGGCGCGCTGAAAACAATAGGAATGCTTGTTGTAGCTGTATTGGCGATACTGGCGTTCATTGCCATAGGACTGGGACTTGTATAGCCAAAGCTATTAAAAATAAAAGAAAAGACCGAATCATTTCTTCGGTGATATCTTAGGCATTGGCATCGGTGGCGGGAGCTGAAGGTCATCCGCAAGTATTGACGCCTTGAGAAGACAGTTCCTGAAAAGGTAGTTGAGTACCTCTATTGAGTTCGCTTCCGGAAGTTTCTTGCTTTTCTTGAATTCGTCCAATACAGCCTTGCTTTTATCGGTGACGTACATCAGCGTTCCGTCTATTCTTATTGTTGCGAAAGCCGGATCATACCGTGTAAGGAATTCGAAGTCTATTGAAAGCGCTTTCTTCGATGAAAGCGTAGGAACATCCACTTCTTTGACATCCTTTATCATAGGCGTGCTGTTTACCTTGACTTCCTTGTTTCCTACTCCACCTTCTTTCCTTGCCTCTATTGTTTTGTAATTAAGTCCTACTACTGGCATTTTATTCAACCTCTTAATATGTTCACGTTCCTGCTTTTAAAAGCTTATTCAGCTTATCTGGATTATTGGAAACGTGCATTTATATTATTGCTTTTAACTCTCAATGGATGTGATTTATAAATCATAGGCTATAAGGTGATAAAATGAATGTTCTGGTACCCCTTGCAGAGGGATTTGAAGAGATAGAAGCGATGACAGTCGTTGATGTGCTGAGAAGGGCAGGCATAAAGGTTACAACAGCCGGGATACCCGGAACCATAGTTCTGGGAAGCCGCGGGGTAAAGGTCATAGCTGACACCAAGCTTGACAGCATAGTGGAGAAGGATTATGACGGTCTGGTACTTGTCGGCGGGTCACCGGGCTATACAAATCTCTCAAGATCCAACAAGGTCATGAAGATAATAGGCGATTATCACAGGGACGGAAAGCTTGTTTCTGCAATATGCGGTGCGCCTACATGCCTTGCTGAAGCGGGAATACTTTCAAATGTCAAGGCAACTGTCTATCCCGGACTTGAGAAGTACATACCGAAGCCGAGGAACGAAAAGGTGCTTCTGGACGGAAACGTGATAACATCGCAGGGTCCCGGAACTTCCATGGATTTCGCCCTCAAGATTGTTGAATATCTTGCAGGAAAGGAAACAATGAAAAATGTCAGGGAGCAGCTGGTTTTCAGGTGATTCTATGCTAAGCGATACGGAAATAAAGGTGCTTGGTATACTGAGCAAAAATCTTCTCGCCAAGACAGGGGAGATAAGTTCCAGCATGGGCGGTGATGATGGTGTTGTTCCAACACTCCAGAAGCTCCAGTCCATGGACTGCGTGAAGACTGTTGAACCCATGGGAGAAAGGTGCTACGTCATAACCCAGAAAGGAACGAGAATGCTCAGGGAAGCGATGAATCCTGAGAAAAGGGAACAACAACACGGGTTCTTCACTTCATAGGTTTTTTAGGCAGCAACCGAACTATTTATCAATAGCCCTGTCGTCTAGTGGCCAAGGATACCGGTCTTTGGAGCTTGCTCTGAAGATTTGAGCCTTCGGGTGATGAGAGCGGAGAAAACCGGCGACGGCGGTTCGAATCCGCCCAGGGCTATCTTATTTTTAACGAGTGAAAACGAAAGATATTCATGACTGTTAAGAAGGCCTACAAGAACACAAGCGTGAATATCATAAAGATATTCAAGGCCCTGAAATCATCATCCGATGACAGTGAAGGCTTCATAACAGTGTCTGAGATAGCCAGACGGTCAAAACTCCATAAGTGGACTGTCTCAAGGACACTGGATCTTTACATGAACGCGATTGTGGATATTGTCCAGCCGCCTGAGCTGGAGGCTCTCGGTCTTCAGGTGAAGCTTGTGAAGCTGACAAAGCCTGATATGACTGCCCAGCAGGTGATAAGTTATTTAAAAATGAGGAGCAAAATAAACCCATGAAAGTGAATAAGCAGTTTGTATTCTCAATATTCGTTGGCGTCATGATGATAACATGGGCTATAGGCATGGCATTGCAGTACAACATAGATGTCAGCCCGGATAAGGGAGCAAAGATAGATACAGTATACAGGGAGCTCCTCACAGGTCAGGAAAAGGTTTCAATACTCAGAACCGGACGCGTGCTTATAGAGTATCTTTACATGACTGGTCCTGGTGCAGTTGACAAATCGATTACCTATGAAAATTTTGCCGGAAGGTTTGGCGACCTCATAGTTCTTGAAATAGTCGAGGTCTCGCAGTCAAACCAGACAGTTGACCAGATGATTGTTCCTACAGGAGACGTCATACCGCTGAATAATGTCAGCGAATCAGAACTGTTCGATGTATTCTGCAAGAACACATACGTCCAGCCAAAGGAATGCCTTCTGAGGGACATCTAAAGTGATTCTCTCACTTTCCTGAAAGCCTTGAGGTCATCTATCTTTCCCTGCGCCATCTGCCCGCGGCCTCCTCCCTTGCCGCCGCACTTTGCACAAACCTTCTCGAGAACCTGCCCTGCATCCCTCACTTTGCTCATTATAACAATATCCTTCTCTTCATTTGCCAGGACAATCGTCAGCTTGGAGTCTTTTTCCAGTAGGGCTGAGACTGTTTTAATCATATACTTCCTGTCACCGTCGACAACTGTTACAAGCAGTCCGTCTGAAGCGTCCTTCAGCAGGCTCTGGGACATCTTCCCGGCGCTCCTGACTTGCGACTCTTCTATTTTCTTTTTGGCAGATTTCCAGTTCTCAAACACATATGAGAGCGCAGAGCTGATATCATTGAATGTCATCGGTTTTATCTTCACTGATGACAGGTCTTTTGTGAATTTCTCAGCTGTCTTTGCAAGCATGTCAATGCCAACAGAGAACTCACTCGCAGACTTTCTCATGTCAGACAGCCGGATGAATTCATCTTCCGAGAGCTTTGAGAATCTGATGAATCCGGTCTTTTCAAGCGTCTTCCTTATAATGGAAGCTTCTGCTTTCACATTCTTCAGATATTTCATGGCTGCATCTCCTGCTACCATGGTGAGCCTTACAACACCGTCCTGGATTCTCTCTGACGAGGTTATCGCAATCCTGACAGCATCGACTGTATTGGAAAGATGGGTTCCTGCGCATGCTTCTGTATCCCAGTCAGGTGTGTTCACTATCCTTATCATTCTGTCGGGTGTTGCTCCTCCCTGATATATCCTCATTCCGTAGAGTTTCTCGGCTTCCGGGCGTGCCATGAATTTCCTTGAAATTGGCACTTTTTTCATGATTATGCCATTTGCAAGCTTCTCGATTTCAGTGATTTCGTCCAGTGTAAGTGCTTCGTAATGCGTTATGTCCAGGTGCGCTTTTTCAATAGATTTCCCTGCACCTGCCTGCCAGACATGCTCACCCAGCAGTTTCCGTGCAGCTCCGTTGACAAGATGCACTGCTGTGTGGTGTTGCGCGTGCTGCAGCCTTCTTTTCATGTCCACCTCGCCCGTCACAGTTGACCCCAGTACAGCGTCACCCTTGACCCTGTGCGCCACGACATTGCCGAATTTCTGGACTTCAACAACCTCGTTTCCGTTTATTTTTCCGAGGTCGTAGTCCTGTCCCCCGCCTTCAGGATAGAAAAGAGTCCTGTCAAGTATCATCCACTGCCCTTCCGGAGCTTTCACCTTCTTCAGCAGCTTTGCCTTGAAGATGCTGTCCTTTTCATGGTCATAAAACATAAGTTCAGTGTTCGTCACATTGCTCGTATCAATTGACTTTTTCTTTTCCTTGGCAGTTGACTCTTTCATATGCCTTTCCGAGAGATTGTGGTAAAAGTCCTTTGGTATCTCAGCCTTCAGGCCTTCTTTGGCAGCCACGTTTTCGATAAGCTCCGGCGTTATTCCCTGGGATTCGTACATCTGCACAAGCCTTTCCGTGCCTATTTTCGGGCTTTTCCTGAGCAGGTCTTTCACGACACCTGAGCTTTTAATGAGCGTTGTTTCATACCTTTTCTTTTCAATTTCTAGTATTTTTTCTATCTCGGGGAGGGATTTCTGAAGTTCGGGGTTAAGTGATTTCAGGTATCTGGCATGCATCCTGCATATATCGAATAGGTCTATGTCCAGATTGTACTTCTCTATGAAGCTTAATGCTCTTCTGAAAATTATTCTCAGGTTGTAGCCACCTCCCACATTGCTTAGAAGGCCACCGTCGTTGATTGCGTAAAGAAGAGTCTTCGTATGGTCAGCTATTGCATAAAGCGCCTGAAGCGGTTCCACGTTCCTGTTCAGCTCGCTGACATCGACTTTCAGCTGCTTTGCTATTTTCTGCCTGAGTTTTCCGATGTCATCAGTCTCATCGATATTCAGGCCTCCTGCTATTGCAGCGTACCGGTTGAACAGCTTTTCATCAAAGTCCCCCCTCCTCTTGATGTCTTTCATGACAGGCCCATAAACCGCATCGTAAGCAGTCGGGGTTCCCTGGCTGAGCCACGTGAATCTCTCGAGACCGGCACCCATGTCTATCACGCGATATCCCATGGGCTTGTAGTTGTCAGGCGTTCCAACGAATTCAGTGAAAACCGCATTACCCAGTTCAAGCCCTCCTGTGAAATATTCAAGCGAATAACCGAATGCGTTCGGTCCTGTCCATACGTCCTCCATGAAAGTTATGTCCTTTGGTTTTATACCAAGCGCTTCCGTAAGCATCCTGTAGTCGAGGTCTATGCATTCATCTTTCCAGTATCCCTTTTGCTTCCCGTTGACTTTTTCGTATATCGAATGCTGGCCTATCATTGTGAAATTGGTCATATGCCTTCCGGTCACACCCACGTTCTCGATATCAGAGAACCTGAGGCAGACCTGCGGGATGATTATCTTTTCAGCCGGCATCTCGAAGACAGTCTTACCGGCCACAGAACGCTGGAATGCAACGATACTCGCCACAGTGAAGAACAGGCCGGGAAACCAGCGGCACACCACAGGATAGGACGGTATCGATTCATGACCGTTCTTTACAAAGAACTTCTCGATTGTCCTCCATGTCTCTATGTAATCCATCGACCTTATGGGGCTTTTTCCGATGAAACTGTACTCCTCGCATGGAGGATTCGGGCAGTGCTTTCTCGATGAATCCATGGTCCAGAAGTATGAGCCGCATTTGGGGCACTTCCTGCGCTCGAATCCCTTTTCAGTGAAGAGCTTCACCTTGTAATATTTGTCCGGATTCTTACCAAAATCGCGCTTCAGTTGCTCTTTAGCGTTCATAGTTATATATTCACTGATCGTGGTTTTAAAATAGAATCAGATTACCTGTAAAGGGTTCTTTTTCCATGGTGCTTGTTGTAGACCGTCTGGATTATTTCTTTACTCTGTCCTATATACGTCATTGGATCCACTATGCCTTTTAGCCTTTCCTTGTCGAATCGTTCCATGACTTCTTCACTTTTGTAAAGTTTATCGAGGAATTGAACGCCCTCGAAATAGGCTTCTGTGGCGAGCCTGCCCATCAGGTCGTGTGCGTCCTCCCTTGTCATGGGGTCGTCTGTCATGTTGTGGTCTGTCAGGTATGTCATGAGCCGCTGTGATGTCGTGGTTCCGTAAGACCTGTTTACCCTGGCAGCTGATGAATCCTCGATAAGCTCGAGCCAGTACATTGCATTGGCAAGCCTCCTGATTGCGTGGTCCCCGAACTTGAAGCTTGAATTGAAAATGTCCCTGTCAGATGCGGATCCTGAAAGGTCCCTTGCATACCTGAACTTGTTGGATGATAAAGATGTTACGAGATTGCCGCGCATGAGGTTTGCGAATGATTCCACCTGTTCTTCCGCCGTCGGATTGCCGCCGGCTGCATCCTTCTGAGGCATTGCAGAAGATCCCTTTCTCTTCTTCGGGTTTCCGTCCCTGAAGATGCCGACGTCGCTTCCCTTTCCCCATGCCATATAGAAAGCGAGATTGTTCATTGATTCAGCGGTTCGCGCCATTGAATATATTACATCTGTCAGGAACTCCCTGCCGGGTATCTGCGCGTTTGCATCCATGTTTCCGAGACCAAGCCTTTTGCAGTACTCATCCTGCAGCTTCATTCCGTCGATGCCGAGCGCTGTTGAGGAATGGTGGTTTCCTGTGGCATCTGCCCATTTCCCCTTTATTGAGTTGGCATAAACGAATGCCAGGAAATCAAGGTCTGACTGGAGCATCTCGGCGTTGAATGACAGCGGTCTTCCTGCAACAGTCGGCAGGGCATCCAGCCAGTGGCTCGTGTCCATATGAGGTATGTCGATCCATCTGTAGGATTTCTCAAGCGTGATATCCCTCAGGTTTTCAAGTGAGTCTGCTATGACTTCAATGGAATCCTTTATCTGCAGGCCTTTTGATGTTTCAGTCGTGTCCGCGCTCGTCCTTCCCTTGTTTATGTGAGCAGCCGCATCCTTGCTCACCTTTTCTCCCAGTGACCTGTTTATCGCGATGACGTCATGCCCTGTCTGGTCTTCTATTTACCTTATCCTGTCAGGGTCTATTACATCGAGATTTGCCGACTTGTATATCTCGTCTGCATGCTCTTTTGGCACTATGTTCGGATGGAGATCGCTCATTGTCTTTACTGCCTCCCCCTGCGCTCTCAGGCTGTATTCGAATGTCTTTTCAGGTCCCCATATGTTTATCATGTCATCTGTGCCGTATCGTCCTGCATGAAGAAAATGTGCATCCCTCTTGGAATCCACGTTTCTGGGCTTTGGTTTTGTCCCTTCTGTAACCATAAAAAGATATGGCAGTAAATTTTTAATTCTTAAGCATGGTGTGTTTCACAGGTCTAACTGGCAACCTGACTCTAGAATAAAGATTAAATTCACAGGCAGTGTAACAACTAAGTCTGCCTGCAGATGAAAATAATGGATTAAGGGATTTATCCGAACAGACTTGAAAGTCCGCCGGCTGCCTCTTCTGCCTTTGCTTCCTGCTCTTCTTCGCTTGGCTCGTCCTTCTTTTCTTCAGCAGGCGCTGCTGCAGCTGGTGCTGCTGCCGGAGCCGCTGCTACAGCTGCGTTCTTGATTGCCTCTTCTATGTTGACGTCTTTCAGGCTGCCTACAAGTGCCTTTATCTGGGCCTCGTCAGCTTTTATGCCTGCAGCGTCGACAATCTTCTTAACTCCAGCTTCGTCTACCGGTTTCTTGGCCGAGTGAAGCAGTAATGCCGCGTATACCAATTCCATAATATTTCCTCCGTGTTTAAATGAAAAAGTATTTCTACTTCTTTCAACTATTAATCCTTTTTCTCCTCTTCTTTAGGTGCTTCTCCTGCGTTCTCCGCAGGCTGTTCAGCTACATTTTCTTCAGTGGGCTTTTCTTCCTTCGGAGCTTCCGCAACAGGAACATCCCTGACAAGAGCCCTGAGTGCACCGGCTTCTGCATTCGCCTTTGCAAGTACGGGCCCCACTGTCTCTGAGGTTAGTATACCTGCCTCAGTGGCAAGTGCAAGCGCTTCCCTGTGCGCTTTGCCCATCAGAACAGGGACTGTCTCGGGTGTTATGAAACCTATGCTTATCGCAAGGTTGAATGCGGATGCATAGCCGGACTGTATCTGCCCAACATAATGCTCCTTTGGTACGAACAGTATGTCCTTGCTGAATACAATACCTTCATCCCATACTGCGAGAAGGTTGAGCGATATTTCCATTGGCTCTATTCCGAGCTTTCCCATAAGGTCCGCAAGGGATGCTGTTATTTCATCACCCTTTTTTGCAATCTTGGATGCCTTCTTGACCACTATCTTGTCTCCTTCAACACCTGCCTGTATCTTTGCCCTCTGGAGGTCGCCTATGGCAGGGCCTGGAGGAAGGTTTGTCGGTCCTTCCGGAACTATGATGTCTTCCGGTGCAATATCACCGGCCTTTGCGCCAGCCTTTATCCTGGATGACGCTATCACCTGTGCAAGCTCAAACGGATTGCCTTCACTGAAGAGCATTGCAGGCTGGTTCTGTATCTCATCCGCAAGCTTCGAAAGGTTTTCCTTTTTGGACTTCTCAAGTGCAAGCTTTATGACGTTCTTCTTTACCATCCTGATTACGGCTTTCCCCTTGAGCTGCTGCTTTATCAGGAAAAGCTGCTTTGACGGAAGCTTGTGCATGTCAATTATGCCAACTACCGGATACTTCTCGATCTGCTCTGAAAGGTTTTTGAGAGTTGACTTCTTTTTAACTGATACCATAATCATCACACATTTATCCTGACAGGCTTCCCCATTGTAAGTTTTATGGAAACATTCCTGATGTTGTTCTTTCCTTTCGGAAGCTTCTCCTCGATGAAACTTATAGCTGCCTCTATGTTCTTTTCAATCTTCTCATCAGGCATGGTCTCTGTGCCGACTGGTATCTGTATCACAGGCGTGCTGACGAGCCTTATCTTCACGGAGTTCTTTGCCCTCTTGAGGATGCCTTCAAGGTTTATCTTCGGAGGAAGAGGCTTCGGCATCTTTCCCCTTGTGCCAAGTGTAGCGCCAAGCACCTTACCTATCAGCGGCATGAGTGTCGCTTCGCCAAACCACCAGTCGTAGTCATTGGCAAGCTTCTTGAGCTTCTTCTTGTCCTTCGCAATCTTCGGTATGTCATCCTTTGACAGCGCAAGGTCCGCATGCTTCTTGGCATCAGCGAAAAGAGAGTCTCCGAGGACAACGGTCTTGAGCGGTTTTCCAAGTCCTTCAGGAAGGTACAACTCGGCGTTTATCCTGTTTTCAGGCTTCTTAAGGTCCATATCCTTAAGACTTAAAATAAGGTCCCAGGTCTGAGCGAACTTCCTGGCTTTTGAATTTTCCTTTGCTTCTTTGATATTGTCCTTTATTGACATTCCAATCCCTCCTACCGAAGTAGTATACGGAATTAACTAAATATGATATTGGGTATATTTAAATCTTTTTCCTGAGCCTTTTCAGCGTTCCGATGTTGTGCGTGTTCTCATTCATGAGATACAGGACCCTTGGCTTAAGGTCGTGTTCCACATTAGGAAGCCTTGCAATCACGGCTATTATTACAGAACCGAGCCTAAGAAGATTCGGATCATTAACATCCTTTGCAAGGTCCAGCTTGCCCTTGGCCTGAAGTTTCTCCCAGAAGTACCTGAAATCTTTCTTCTCAATGAACCTTTCCTTGCTGGTCATCTCGGAACGGATTTTCATGCCATTGCTTCCTATTTCCAGAACCTTGTTCTTGACACCCCTTGAAAGTGTTTCGATGAAACCCTTCTTTTCGGTCATGTCAGTTATATTTTTCCAGACATCCTCGAAGAAGTCTTTCTCACGCCTGATGACATTCTCAATTGGCTTTTCGATAACATCCGGTAGTATTACAGCATTTCTCTGTGATATGAGAGCCCTTGAAACCATATTAAGCCTGTTCTCAAGGTCTATGAGTTTTCCTGCAATGTCCCTGTAGTTCCTGTCTATCTTCTCATCAAGAATTATCTTCTTCTTTTCCATTTTATGGAACCTGTAATCATGAAGGTCCTTTATGCCCTGCGTGAGCTGGTACTGATTGTTAAGCCAGCCCTTCATTTTCTCAACAGAGTCTTCACTTTTCTTAATCCTGTGCTTGTTTTCCTTGTGTAACAGGTAGTCTCCGAACCTGGCGAGCGCTATTGCTATGAGCACGAAGCCGACTATAACACCCACCGGAGTGAAGAACCATATGTTGCCTGCTATTATCACTGTCTCTAGCAAAACGAACAGCATCCAAAATGTCTTGTCCCATTTGTGCATATTTCAGTATTCAGTAGTAAGTAATTTAAACCTTACGGTGAAACCGATAACCTCTAACGCAATTAAAGAAAGATATGAAGAGGCTCTATTCCTCTTCCTTCTCTTCAGGCTTCTCTTCGGATTCACCTTCAGTGTCTGTATCCTTTTCCTTCTTTTCTTCGTCCTTGGATTCCTCGAGTGCGATTGCAGCCTTCTGTGCATCCTCAGCGGCCTTAAGCTCTTCTTCGCTGACTTCTCCCTCTCCTACTGTTATTCCCATGCTTCTGCAGGTTCCCTTTATCTGGTTCACATGTTCTGCGTCGTCAGTTCCGAACTTCGCCTTTGAAATCTTCTTTGCCTGAACGATTGTCAGGTTGCCTATTCTGCCTGTGCCAGAAGTGCCTGAGCCCTTCTGTAGTCCGAGTTCCTTAAGTATGAGAGCAGATGCCGGCGGAGTGCCGATTTCAAGCCTGAATTTTTTGGTAGCAGGATTGATAATGACCTTTACAGGAACCTTGACTCCTCCAAGTTCCCTGGTCTTCTCGTTGATGGAATCAACAACTTCCTGTATATTGACACCCATGGGACCCAGTGCAGGTCCGAGAGGAGGAGCAGCGCTGGCTTTTCCGCCTTCAATAACAATGTCCACTGTCTGATCTGCCATCACTAACCACCTTCTCCTTTCTTTATTACCTTTATGAAATCAGTTGCAATCGTGACTGGTATGGGTATGCTGGCTTCCGTAAGCTCTATCGTAATCTCGTTCTTGGCCTTGTCCACCCTCTTTATCTTTCCCTTCTCGTCCTTGAACGGGCCGCCCATTATCTCGACTATGTCGCCTATCTCCACGTTTATCTCCACAGATTCAGTCTTCATGAAGTGCTGTATGTCAGCTATTTTTACCGGCTTCTCAATAAGGCCTTTTGTGTGCATAACACCTCTCAGGGCCTTGTGTATGTCACCTGTGCTGCCTTCAAGGAATATGTAGCCTTTCAACTCTGAGGGATGAATTATCGCCTTCACGTCAAGCTTTTCCGCATTGACACGGCTGTTAAGCATATCCATTACTATGTCTTCTCTTCCGCTTGTTGTCCTCAATGTGTATATCATCTTAATCCTTTACAATCCCAAAAAGGCAAACCCAAGGAAAACCGCGAATCCTATCACGCCTATTATGGTAATGCCTATCACGCATATCCTGGTGGAAGAGAGGTATTCGTCCTTGGCGGGCTTCTTTGCCACCTGCAGTATCCTCTTCCATTCAAGTATCTTTGTCTTTATGCTCAATGACATATTTATACGTTACCTTAGATTGATATATTTAATCCTGAGTTTATATTTAAAAAATAAGCAGGTGGGGCATCTACTTGCTTACGAAATCTATGCCCAGAACCTTCTCAATTTCCTTTTGCTTCTGCTGCGAGTATGTCCTGTCCGGTCCGTATATCTGGGCAGACTTGACACCAGTGACTATCAGCATCGTCCTGACGCTGTCGCCAAGTGCCTTGTCTATCTGTGCTCCCCAGATTATCTTTGCGTCCGGGTTTATTTTGTTGTTCACAGCCTCGACTATTTCCTGGCACTCCCTGATTGTAACGCCTTCACCACCTGAAACGTTGATGAGTGCGCCTGAAGCACCTTCGATTGCTACGTCGAGAAGCGGGTTCGTAAGTGATTTCTCAACTGATTCAACAGCCCTGCTCTCAGAATCCGACTCTCCCATGCCTATCATGGCGAGTCCGCCTGAGCTCATCACTGCCCTGACATCCGCGAAATCAAGGTTGACAAGACCAGGCTTTGTGATAAGTTCTGCTATGCCCTTTACAGCATTCACGAGAATCTCATCAGCGACCTTGAAAGCTGTGAGAATGCTCACATCAGGAACAATCTCCAGAAGCTTGTCATTAGGTATTACGATAAGTGTGTCCACGACACTTTCGAGGTTTTCAAGACCTTCCTGTGCGTTCTTGAGCCTTGACTGTCCTTCCATCACGAAAGGCATTGTGACAATACCCACTGTAAGAGCGCCAACCTTCTTTGCTATGTCAGCTACGATTGGGCTTGCTCCTGTGCCTGTACCACCGCCAAGTCCGCAGTTTATGAAAACCATGTCAGCACCTTCAAGGGCTTTTTTGATTTCTTCCTTGGACTCCTTGGCTGATTCAGCACCCACGCTCGGGTCAGCGCCTGCACCAAGTCCTCCGGTTATATCCTTTCCGATAAGTATCTTCCTGTCAGCATCAGTGTAAAGAAGGTCCTGAGCATCTGTGTTAACAGCTATTGTTTCAGCCCCCACGATGCCTACCTGCATGAGTCGGGAAACCGTGTTGCCTCCTCCTCCGCCTACACCGACAACCTTTATCTCGGCCTTCCTGGATTCCAGTATCCTTCTGAGTTCTTCATCCATCTCTCCGTCCCTGTCCACCCTGTGGCTTATTCTCTCTGCTGATGATGGAAAATTGTTTTGAGCAACCTCTGTCTCAAGTGCTGAATTTATTATTGATTCTGCAGTCATATGAACATACCTCCAAACTTTTTCTTAAACATTTAACTATGCGATTGGTTAAGATTTCAGTATTTTTAAACTTAACCTAAACGCTGGTATATGATAAAATAGAAGTTAGATATTTAAGCATTTAGCTGGATTTCGGCTTGCTTTTATTGGCAGCCTTTTTTGGCGTCGTGTTATTATTGGGTTCTTTGCTCTTGAATTCAACACCTTCTATTCCCTTGGACCACTTCTTGATAGTCTCTGAGACGAGCCTTTCAATAAAGTTGTTGAGCTTCTTATCAGTTGTTATGGACACATTTTTCCCGGTGACTGACACAGAGCCTTCTACGCTGTAGTAGTCCATGAGTGCATGCACCCTTTCTGAAATATCCTTGACCTCACTTGTTATTTCCACATCGTAGAGCAGCTCTTTTCCTGCCAGCGGGTGGTTGTAGTCCACTGTCACCCTGCCGCCTGAGACCGAAAGAACCTTGCACTGCCTGTTGTCAACCTGTATTGGCAAACCCGGAAACGGAGATATATTCTTCTCAATAAACTTTGTCATCGGGACCACCTTCAGAAGCTCCCTTCTCTTGGGACCGAAGGCATCTTTTGGAAGTACATTGAATACTTTCCTGTCACCCACCTTCATTTCTATGAGGTGTTTTTCAACTCCGGGAAGAATGAAACCGGCACCGAGTATGACGAGAGTCGGACCGTATTTCTTCTTCTCGTCAAAGACCCCGTACTTCTTTGCATCATCAGTCCGTGTTACACCGAATACTTCGTCAGTTGCTTTCACTTTTTCCAGTGTATGGACCTTTATCCAGTCACCCTTGTTCATGAGATTAATCTTGAAACGCCTGCTTTAAAAGTGTTTTCCTTTTTGAAACTGAACTTTATGCCGTATACCCATGATACCGTTATTCCCACAATGGTCAATACCCAGTAGCTGGCAAATCTCCAGAGCAGGATTCCGCTGGCTGCCTGCGCGAACGGAACCCCCAGCATTCCAAGAACCAATATGGTGGAAGACTCGTATGCAAGAATTCCTCCAGGAAGCAGCGGCACATTCCCGGCCATTATGCCGACGCCCAGAACCACAGCGCATGTGTATATGTCAATGTTTACGCCGAGCGCATTGAAAATTATGTATATGGTTACGACCTCGATTGATCTCTCGAATGCAGCTATGAGCAGGCTTTTTCCCATGAGTTCTTTTCTCCTGAAAGACCTCTTCATGTTGTCCCTGAATCTGAGCATCTCGTGGGGAAGTCCCTTGGCGCTTTTCACCCTGAACCTCTTTAGCAGTCCCGATATCTTCCAGGCTACATACACGAGCGCCCTTTCGTCATAAAGTGTGTACAGTCCTGTGGTCAGAGGGACGAGCACTACTGTAAGTATCATCCACAACGTGAACGAGTCGAATATGCTGAGCATTGCCAGGCTTACGGCTGAAAGGTAAACAAGGCCTAGAAGGCTTATGAGCGTTATAAGTGAATCCATCGCAAGGCTGGCGAATATCTTTCTTTTCGGCGCTGATATCTTCTTCGAAAGCATGTACCCCTTTACAGGCTCACCACCGAACCTTACCATTGGAGTGAGATTATTGAACACTGTGCCGAGCAGTGCATACTTGAACACAACTGAGTGCTTGACATTCACATCAACACTCTGAAGCAGTATCTTCCACCTGAAGCTGTACGCTATGATAACACTGAAGGGGAGGAAAAGTATGAAAGGTATGAATATTGGATGAAGTCCGCTGAGAATATCCCAAACCTCCCCGAACCCCACCATCTGCTGCAGCAATATGCCTAATGCAATAATGCTTCCAACAAGCATGAGCGCGATTTTATTCATAATAATATAAGTGGCCAAAAACCTATAATAGACTTATGCTGGGCGTACTGCTTTCAATCTTCGCTTCTCTGCTGATTGGCACATCAGCAACCATGCAGAAATACAGCCTGCGGAGAATAAGGAAATTCCGGTTCAGGAGGATTTTCTCAAACAGGCTATGGATAATATCGATTTTGATAGGTGCCTCAGGAACGCTGATGTACCTCTTCGCCATGCGTCTCAGCCCAATCCACATAGTCCAGCCGATAATAGCGGTGTCCATGATGATACCCGTTATACTTGGAAACATTTTATTCGGTGAAAAAATAGGAAACCGGTGGTTCCATATAATTATAATATTCATAGGAGTGTGGCTGATATCAGTGTGAATTTCCAGGCAGCTTTCAACGCAGGAATTGCGCTCGGGCTGTCAGGGCTTTTTGTGCGGATTGCCACAACAGGCATACCTCTGGACATTGCATTTCTCATCTCATTCTTCATGAACCCCTTCTCATTCTTTGCTGCGCTGTTTGGACTGTTTGGACTGGTATACCTCCAGATAGCCCTCTACAAAAACGACATAACATTCGTCGTCCCTCTGGTTTCAGCACTCTCTGTTGCCACACCGATAATACTTGCCACGATATTCCTGAAAGAATACGTGCCTGCAATGAAATGGTTTGGACTTCTGCTGATACTCATAGGCACAGTGGGCATGACAAGAGACGGAAACAAAAGCCTTCTGGGAGCTATAGCAAGAAAATTCAGAAAACGCTAGCTCACTTCTATTCCAGGCTTCCCGGGCATTGCCTGCACAGCCTTATTGGAGGCTGACTTCTCCGCAGTTTCTATCACAACAGAGCACGAGAATTCGCTTTCCAGTGAAGGCTTCATTTCATTCATCAGTGATTTCTCTGTCTTCTGGCCAAGCAGAACCGAAGGCATCCTTTCAGGACTCTTCACAAAGATGGGAACAAGCCTGCTGACATCTTTACCGTAAGGCCTGAACCTGCCTTCGGACATCAAAACCTTCATTATCTCACCCGGGTTGCGTGTCTTTTCCATGTGTTCTTTCACCTTCTCAACGAATAAGTATTTCCACTCCGGTGAAATTATGATGCTTATTTTTGACGGCTTCATATTCGCGAGCCTTATCACATGGTCTATGTCGGACCCGAGTTGTGTCATCATGGCTTCCATTGCAAGAGCTTTCTTGTCTGTCTTTTTTGCCTTAGGCCATTCTGATGAAGAGACGAATCCCTTCCCCCCGAGCTTTGACCACAGCTCCTCTGCTGCATGCGGACCGAACGGCGTCAGCAGCTGCACAAGGGATTTGAGTGAGTGCTTGAGCAGCTTCCTGTTGATGTCACCCTTTGTATATGAATATAGATAATTCACGAATTCGAGTATGGTTCCCAGAGCAAGGTTAAACTGGAAATCCTCTATCTGCCTGCTCACATTGCTTATTGTGAGGGATGTCTTTGCTTCCAGTATCCTGTCCCTCACTGAAGTTGCTTTGTAAGTACCTTCCTCCGTGTTCTTGATGTTTTCTGCCACCAGCTTGAACAGCCTTGAAAGGAATCTGTGCGTTCCCTGTATGCCATTGTCGTCCCATTCAAGCTGGCTCTCGGGACTGGCAACAAAAAGCAGGAACATCCGTGCTGTATCTATGCCGTATTTCTTTGACACTTCCTCCTGAGTGACAGCGTTACCGAATGACTTGCTCATCTTGTGACCGTCCCTGTACACTATGCCCTGGTTGAACAATTTCAGGAATGGCTCGCCGAAACTCAGGAGACCAATGTCTCTCAGAACCTTTGTGAAGAATCTCGCATAAAGAAGGTGCATGACGGCGTGCTCAGCTCCTCCTATGTACTGGTCCACGGGCATCCAGTACCTGATCGCCTTTTCGTCGAACATTCCGCTGGATTTGGGGTTGCAGTACCTCAGGAAGTACCATGACGAGTCTACGAACGTGTCCATCGTGTCTGTTTCCCTTTTCCCTTTCCCGCTGCATTTCGGGCATTTGCAGTTGACGAATTTCTCTGAAGCTTTCAGGGGATTTCCCTCTCCTGTGAACCTGACGTCTGTCGGAAGTATGACAGGAAGGTCTTTCTCCCTGACAGGCTGCATTCCGCATTTATCACAGTAAACCACCGGTATAGGGGTTCCCCAGTATCTCTGCCTTGATATTCCCCAGTCACGTATCTTGTAGTTGACAACTTTTTTGCCTATTTTGTTTTTTTCAATCCATTCGGCCATCTTCGGAAGCGCTTCCCTGTTGTTCATGCCGCTGAATTTTCCCGAGTTGAAAAGCACACCGTCATCAGTGAATGCGTCCTCGAAGTCCTTCGGGTCTATTGGCTTTCCGTTGCCGCTTATCACGAACTTGAGTGGTATGTTGTATTTTCTTGCGAACCGGAAGTCTCTCTTGTCATGCGCATCGCACATCACAATCCCGCTCCCGTACATCAGCGCGAAGTTGGAAACATAAATCGGAACCCTTTCACCGTTCACAGGATTTATCGCATACTTGCCAGTGAACACGCCTGCCTTTTCCTTCTCCTCATTGGTCCTGTCTATGATGCTCTCCTTCTTCACCTTCTTTATGAAATCGCTAACCTCCTTCTCTTTTCCCGTTCCCTTTATGAGTTTCTCAATCATCGGATGCTCCGGAGCCACTGCCAGGAAAGTGACGCTGAAAACTGTATCGCATCTTGTCGTGAATGTCGGAAGGACTGTTTCGGTTCCCTCAAGCCTGAAGTGTATGTCAACCCCAAGGCTCTTTCCTATCCAGTTCTCCTGCATAAGCTTTATTTTCTCAGGCCAGCCGTCCAGTTTTTTGAGGCCGTCAAGGAGTTCGTCTGCGTAATCAGTTATCCTGAAGAACCACTGCTCTATCTTCTTTTCCTCCACATCGCTGCCGCATCTCCAGCAGCGGCCGTTTTCAACCTGCTCGTTTGCCAGGACGGTATTGCAGTCAGGACACCAGTTCACAGGGGATTCTTTCTTGTATGCGAGCCCTTTTTCAAGAGCCTTCAGGAAAAACCACTGGTTCCATTTGTAGTATTCCGGGTAGCATGTCGCTATTTCCTTTTCCCAGTCATACGACAGGCCGAGAGCCTTCTGGTTTTTCTTTATGCCTTCTATGGCATCTTCAGTGTACTTCTTCGGATGTGTCTTGTGCTTTATCGCAGCGTTCTCCGCGGGAAGCCCGAATGCGTCGTAGCCCATAGGATAGAGGACATTGAATCCTTTCATCCTCTTGTAGCGTGCCACTGCATCACCCATTGAGTAGTTCCTTATATGTCCCATATGGAGTCCCGCTGCGCTCGGGTAAGGAAACATCTCCAGTACATAGTATTTCTTTTTCTTAGGGTCCTTTCCTGTCCTGAAGATTTTCGCATCTTCCCATTTCTTCTGCCATTTCTTTTCCATGCTGCTGAAATCCGTTTTGGCCATAATAACTATTCGAACAGGTCAAAATATAAATTTTAGAACCGCATTAATCATAGAAGGTTGCCCCAGTAGCCTAGTTTGGATAAGGCGTCGGCCTTCTAGTCTCAGGCTAGAAGGTTCGAGGTTTCGTTAAACGGACCAGTGAGAGAAGACAGCCGAAGATCGGGGGTTCAAATCCCTCCTGGGGCATAAAGGAACCGCTATGGTTTTCAAACTGGTAAGGTCTGGAAAGAGAATAAGGGAGCTTGTTCTCGGGATTGAGAATGATGCAGAGCTCGGGAAATACATCGATAAAAGGAAAAACATTCGAAGGCACCCCCTTCATGAAGACATTGAAATCATCAACAAGTACATAGATTACATCAGGTTCTCAAGGCCTGCATCACTGTCTCATGAGTCGCCACCTGTGAATGAGAAGGATGCTAAAGACAATATACAGTCAAGGGGTAGGACAAAATTCCCTTTCGCAGCCGCCAGTGACGTTATTTCCAATCCTGCCAGATGGTCCGGGAATCATGTGATAATAGACGGCTCACTTCAGTTCGTGAGCTCCAATGAAAGGGGCGAGCACTGGCACAGGTTCAGCGACGGGACAGGCACCCTGATAGCTGTCGGGAAGGAGAATCTCAACGGGAGGAGCGGCACGCTTTTCGGGGTTGCGAGGCAGACGCCTGTCGGAAAGCAGCTTTTTGTTGAAATCAGGAACTTCCATCCCCAGCAAATCTAATTATATACGAATGCAATATTTTATTATGGCTGAAAACAGACTGCGCTTATCACTATTCTTGCTGATAGCCGTCTCGGTTATGGTTTCAGCTGTTCATGATGTTTCGGCAGAAGATACGACGACTTCTTACACGAACATGACCATTGATGAGCTTGAAGGCCTGTACAATTATCACACAGAATATGCCGACATGATAATGACGTACATACAGATGTCGCCTGATCAACGACCCATTGAATTCAGGGAAAAAACACTGAATGAACTTTACAGAATATATGAATTTCATATAATGGAAGCAGAGAGGATACTGGGAATTATAATTTCTATGGATGTGTCTGCTGAATACTGCGGAAACAATATGTGCAGTCCGGATGAATCCTGCCAGACCTGCCCTGAAGACTGCGGAGAATGTGCACCCCTGACTGACGCAACAGATGGAAGTAATGTTTCTGACTGGTACAATAACCTGACTTTGGTGATAACTGCGCCCGGCGAGACTGCGAACACAGAAACCGGCGATGAAACGATAACAGAGAATGAAACGCCTGTTACTGAACCTGAAGAGGTCGTTGCCACGGAAGATACGAATACATCAGCAGATTTGGAGGATAATGCATCTCTCTACAATATAACAGGCGTGATTGCGGCAAGGACGCCTGACTATATAGAATACATGAGAAATGTGCTGAGCCAGGTCAAGGAGGATGAATGGAAGAAATATGAGAGTTATTCCGCTTACAGGGAAGCGATAGGCCAGCAGTATGAAAATCCGGCAATAACCAGAAGAACAGACATCAGAATGGAAGAGGTACTAATAGACAGGATAAGCGCAGGCATGGCTGTCAGGATTGATATGAAAAAACCTCTGATGTCTGACACTCAGAATTATCCTGAAAATGATACATCTGTTGAAGCAGACATACCCGTGACCTTTGTTGATGTTTCAGTAAATAATGATGTAGAAAGGGTAGAGCTTCGCATAGGAAAGATTGACAGTTCACCGACTTCAGAAGACGGGCTGGCAAATTCTGTGTATGAGTACATTGAGATAGAGAAAACCGGCCTTATGGATGATGACATAGACGATGTGGGAATAGGATTTGTGGTCAGAAAATCATGGATAGAGGGGAATCACATAAACACAAGTGAGATGGCGCTCTTCCGTCTCGTCGGAGAGAATTGGACAGAGCTTCCGACAAGAATGGTGTCCGAGGATTCTGAAAATGTGTATTACGAAGCGCAGTCAGAGGGTTTCTCGTATTTCGCAATAGGCATAACTGCAGCTGTGCTCTCCCCTGTCATCATAGACATGCCTGACCCGGCGAAGGGTGCTGGCGTAGGAGAAGAAGACAACATAGTCAGCATAAGGTTCAGCTGGATTCTTGTTCTTATAGTCATAGCTTTCATAGTCATACTGAAATACGCTTACATATCCCGGAAGGTTAAGGACATTTTTCACAGGGAAAGCGAGGGAGAGCTCCAGAAGATGCTTGAAGAGTTCAGCCGCCAGAGAAAAGAGGCGCTGAACCAGTATTACAGGCGTGAGATAACCAACGAGCAGATGAACCAGATAATCAACGGTATTAAGGAAAAGGAGTTCGGCGTCCAGATGCGCATGAAAAAGCTGAAAGAGAAATCAGGCGGCATCCAGTAGGTCAGCCACCTTCTTCTGGCCTATGCTGATTATGAATGGCGCAAGCCTTGGGCCATAGTCCTTGTTTATGAGTATGCTGTACATCGCCTGGAAGAAGACCTTCGGCGCGATTCCGCTTTCCTTGCATGTGTTGAACAGCACATCAATCATCTCCTTTTCATTGTATTCCTTCTTCCTGAGCTTTCCGGATACAGTTTTTACCAGCTTTCTCACATCAGGATTGAGCTCTGCATGCGATTTCTCCTGAAGCTCGAACTTGTATTTGTCCGGAGCAAGGTTCTCTATCCACTGCTTTGCGAATCCAAGCCTGTTCCCTAAATATGAAATATACTCTTTCCCAGGTTTGCCTGATATATGTCCTGTCCTCTCCAGTATTTTCAGCGATTCATTCATCTCAGGGGCTATCTGAACTATGGATGATGCAAATGCGAGCGATATCTGCGGAGGAAGCTTCTTCTCAATATCACCGATTACGGAGAACTCGTAAATCCTCTTTTCCTGTTCGTAGTCCTTTTCATTCAATTCTTCAGCCTTATGGTAGACCCTTTGTGTCCTGTCATACCTGTCATAGAGCAGGACAATGTCATTCTCGTCATACGGGTCGAAGTCAACCCTGGCATGGGGCCTTGTCCTTACGAGAAGGTAACGGAGCATGTCTGCCGGGAGGTAATTTGTCATCTCTGAAAAACCCACACCCATGCCTTTGGATGTTGACATCTTCTTTCCTCCAACTGTGAAGAATTCATAGCCTTTTCCGGTTTCCTTTCTGGTGGAAGGATATGGTGGGGGGAAGTCAAGAACCTCGTCCGCTATTGCAATCGATATGCTCCGGCTTCCTCCTTTGGTGAAGTGGTCCTTTCCTGCAAGCTCGCAGACAACTCCGACAGTTGGCCATTTGGCTGCCCACTCAGCCTTCCAGGGGAGTTTTCCTCCGCCCCTGTAAGGGGATATCTCACCTTCATGCCCGCATCCTTTAGCCCATTTCACGAGATTGGGCTCGCACCTGTATTTGACCACTTCCCTTTCAGCGTCCCATTCATACGCATTGGTTGTCCCTATCTTTCCGCATTTTTCGCACTGGGGATTGAAGGGCAGCCTGCCAAGAGGCTTTCCGTAGAAGCGCTTGTAAATTTCCTGAATCTTGTGGTTGTTGTCGAGTATCTTCTTTATGGAAGCATCGAAGTCTCCGTCCCTGTATCGTTTTCCTGTGCTTTCAATCTCTGCCACTATTCCGTATTCACTGAATTTGTCCGTGCAGTCCCTGAAGTAGTATTCTGCGAATGACTCATAGCCTTTGACAGGGCTCGGTATGTCCATGAAAGGCATGCCGAGATATTTGTCGAATGACTTCGGAATGTCCTTGTTGGGCTTGTCGTACGGGTCTATGTCATCCGAGCTCAGCACGAACTTTGCATTCATCCCTGCATCGCGCATGGCCTTTGCTATCACGTCATGTATTATCCATCCCCGTCCTGAGCCTATGTGTATCTTTCCGCTGGGGGTCTTCTCGTCATAGACTATGTAGCCTCTTTCTTTCACAATCTTCTTCAGTACCGGGTTCCTATCGACATTTTCTTTGACAGCTTTTGCTATCTGGTCTGCCCAGAAGAGTGACTCCTTGTCATCCATAAAATAAAATGAGCCGGGCGGCTTTTAAAAGCGCTGCGAAAAGAACTCTTTATGCAGGTAAGATTTCATCTTCTCATAAGCGGCTCGGTACAGGGAGTGGGATTCAGGTCAGCTGTCCGTGACAGGGCTCGTGAACTCAATGTGAATGGCTGGGTGCGAAACAGGGGGGACGGTAAGGTCGAGGCTGTTTTCGAGGGAAGCAGGTTTTCCGTATTGGAGCTTGTCGATTTCTGCAGGAAGGGGCCA
>CAZXIU010000009.1:0-8567 GCA_964640865.1 uncultured archaeon
CGAAAAAATAGCTGCGAGACTGGGTTGCTTGTTAAGATCATACAGAATACATGTCAACTCAAGGCTGAGAAGGCATTTTAAGAAGTTTGGAAAGCTTCGGATTGAAGAATTAAAGGAAGGTGACGTTTATGGCGAAACTCGCGCCCACATCAATAAAATACGTAGTAAGGGCTCAGATAAAGGCAAAGGGGATAGTGGAAAAGCCCGATGTCATAGGAGCAGTGTTCGGGCAGACAGAGGGTCTGCTTGGATCTGACCTCAACCTCAGGGAACTCCAGGAAACCGGGAGAATAGGAAGGGTTGAAGTCACAATAAAATCAAAGGACGGCAAGTCAGAGGGGGAGGTGATAATACCAAGCTCTCTTGATGCGGCTGAGACAGCGCTCATAGCAGCGACACTCGAAACAATAGAAAGGGTTGGTCCCTGCACAGCAACCATATCAGTGACAGATGTTGAGGATACAAGGTCTGACAAGAGAAAGTATGTTGTGGACAAGGCCAAGGAAATCCTGAGAAAACTCGCAGACAACGGCGTTCCTGACGCGGATGACCTGTCGGAGGAAATAAAGGAAGCTGTAAGGGCCCATGAGATAACATCATTCAACGGGCTTCCATGCGGACCCAACATGCTGGATTCAGATGAACTCATAATCGTTGAGGGGAGGGCTGATATAATCAACCTCCTGAAGTACGGCATAAGGAACACCCTTGCCATAGAAGGCGCAAATGTTCCTGAGGTCGTGAAGATTATATCAAAGGAGAAAGAAACAACAGCTTTCATGGACGATGACAGGGGAGGACAACTCAACCTGAAGGGTCTTCTTGAAACAGCTGATATAGATTTCATAGCAGTTGCGCCTGACGGAAAGGAAGTGGAAGACCTCTCAAAGAAAGAGGTTTACAAGGCACTCAGGGAAAAGACAACAGTCGCACAGTACCTTTCAAAGAAGAACGACAGGTCCGGGAGAAGGGATTCATCCGGGCCAAGGTCCAGAAGGAATGAAAGACCGGAAAGCACAAGGCCGAGCTCCCCACCGCACAGCGGAAGTATAATGAAAAGGGCTCCAAGAATAAAAAAAGAACAAAAAGAGAGATTCAGCAAGATACTTTCTGACCTTGTAGGAACAAGGGCCGCATGCATATACGACTCCAAGGACCAGCTTCTCGGAAAGGTGCCTGTCACAGAACTCATCAACACCCTCAGGACAATAGACAATCCCAACACAATAATATTCGACGGCGCGGTTGACCAGAAGCTCAACGGTGTGGCTTCAGACAAGGGTGTGAAGTTCCTTATTGGCATGGAGAAGGAAGAAATAAACTCCAGCGTGAACATACTGTCCAAGAAAGACCTTGAGTAGATATGAGGCTGATAAGCGAAAGGAAAGTGAGAAAAATAGCATCCAGTCTAGATGAAAATGGATTGGATGCTGCTCTTTTCATTAATTTTGAGCCTTTCCTTGACCCGAATATACCATACATCACAGGAATGCATGGAATGCTCGATGGTGCACTTATACTTGACAATGAAAAAACCAAGCTTATAGTAACAGAGCTTGACAGAAACCGCGCGGAAACAGATGCATCCGTTGATGAAATAATCCAGATAAAAAAAGGTGACAGTCTTTTCAGCACAATAAGGGCACATGCGAAAGAATACAAGCGGATAGGTGTGAACAAGAGCATTCTTTCACTCAAGGCATCCGAAATTCTGAAGCTTAAATCACGGTCAGATGACATAGGCACTTTCATGGCAATGGAGAGGGCTGTTAAAGAAGAAAAAGAGATTGAAGCTGTCCGTGAAAGCGCAAGGATAACAAATAAAGGCATCTCTTTCCTGAAAGGCGTACTCTCCGATGGATTCACAGAAAGGGAAACTGTATCAAAGCTTGAATGTGAGCTCAAGTTCAGGGGCTCAGAGAAGCCTGCTTTCGAGACAATCATGACATCCGGAAGGCGTTCTGCGTTCATACATCCATATCCAGGGGCTTCTGGAAAGAAGGTAGGAAAGGGCCCTGGTATAGTGGATTTCGGTTCAGTTTACATGGGTTATCATACGGATGTCACAGTGCCATTCATATCGGGCCACATGTCTGCTGAGACGGAGAGAATGCATAATGCCATTGAAACAGTCTGGAAACAAATCAGAAGCGTCGTGAAACACGGCGTGAAGGTTTCATCGCTGCATGAAATATACAAGAAAACACTTGAAGAGCATGGTTACGATATCAGGCATTCGCTTGGGCATGGAATAGGACTCCAGATACACGAATACCCATCACTCTCATCAGAGGACGCTGTGCTAAAGAAGGGAATGACCATTGCTGTAGAGCCTGGAGTTTATTCAGACAGTATTGGAGGACTAAGGCTCGAAAATGATATTTTAATAGAGAAAAACGGATTCGAAATGCTCACAAAATCAAAGTTAATAAGGCTGTGAACCAATTATAGCATAAGGTGATAAAATGAAGGATTTGCTGAAAAAGCTTGTGGAAGCCAATTCAATAAGCGGGTACGAGGATAACATACGGAACATCATTCAGAAGGAAATAAAGCCACATGTAGATGACGTGAAGATTGACAAAGTCGGAAACCTTATAGCCCGAAAAGGAAAGGGATCACCGAAGATAATGTTAGCAGCACATATGGACACCATAGGTCTTATAGTCAAGTACATCAGCAAGGAAGGTTTCATCTCATTTGAGAAGATTGGAGGTTGGGACGAAAGGATACTGCCTACGCTGAAGGTAAAAATACATGGAGAAAAAGGCTCTGTTTTCGGTGTCATAGGCTCGAAACCTCCTCACATACAGGAAAGAGATGAAGGAAAGAAGCCATTCAAAATGAAAGAACTCTTCATAGATGTCGGTGCTTCAAATGAAGATGACGTGAAGAAGGCCGGAATAGGCATCGGAGATTTCATAACAGTTCACGGAACACTCGAAAACCTCATAGGATCAAAGGTTACAGGCCAGGGATTTGACAACAGGATAGGCTGCCTTTCGCTGATAGAAATCGCCAAATCGCTGAAGAAATTCAAGGGAACAGTCTATCTTGTGGGAACCGTGAAAGAGGAAATAGGTCTCATAGGTGTGAGGGGTTCTGCATTCAGCATAAATCCTGACGTGATGCTTGCAATAGACACAGGAATAGCAGGCGATGTTCCCGGCATAAACGAGACTGAAGTTCCCATAAAGATGTCCGGCGGACCTTCACTTGACATCAAGGATGCGATGAGTGTCATTCATCCGCAGGTAAAGAAATGGGTCAAGGAAACTGCTGAGAAGAACAAGATAAAGCTGCAGTTCGATGTGATGTCAGGCGGGGCAACAGATGCTTCTGTTGCATCAATCATAAGGGAAGGCATACCGTCAGGGGCACTCACAGTTCCTGTGAGATACATACACACCCCTGTTGAAGTTGCAGACATAAAGACAATTGAAGATTGCGTGAAGTTGGGCGTGAAGTTGGTTGAGTCTGCTGGTAAGTATTTCTGAACAGACTATTCAATTGTTTTTCACGTCTTTTGCTATTATCTCCAGTTCGCCCCTGTACGAATCTACCATCCCGGTGACCATAACATTATTACCGTCGGAGATTCCTGAGCTTTCCTCATCAGCCATATTTGACCACAGAACAATCCTTGTTTCACATCCTCTGTCAGATAATGTGAAGAATACATTACCTTCATTCACGTATGTCTCTGTGACAGTTCCTGACACCTTCACGCTGCTGCCTTTCATTGAATAATCCAGCTGGCATACACTAATATCTTTAACAGGAACCGAAATTGATAACAGATATATAGCGACTACACTAAGAATTGAAAACACCACAGAAACCCGTGTTATCTGATGTTCATTCATTGTTTAACTAAACGTGAAAAAAGCTTATAAAACCTACTGATAAATATGTGAAACTATGAATGAAGAATCATACTCAAGTGAAAAATATATGAAGTTGTTTGGATGGGAAGGAAACCCGTTTGTATTCAAGATACTGCCTGACCTTTTTGTAGGATATGAAAATGAGATGCGTTCGCTTATAGAGAACCTCTCAAATGGCTGCAAGTTTTCACTTATACTGGGTCCAACCGGCTCCGGAAAGACAACAATGATGAAGAATGTCATCAACAAGATTCAGGGATATGGAAGGGTTTTCTATGTGCCAAAACCTCCCAATGACCCTGAAGGATGGAAGAAGATATTCACTGAGATTGTGAAGCCCGGATTCTTCAGAAGGCTTTTCATGCGTTCTGAGATAAATAATATAACAATATACGAAGTAGGGGACTGGATAAACAAAAGGTCCAAGGGAAAGAGGCTTCTTCTCCTTGTGGATGAATGTCACGAGTCAACAAGAGAATCCCTTGAATGGTTAAGGACCCTCACAGACCAGATAGACAATCTTTCGCTTGTAATGGGAGGTCTTCCGGTCTTTGAAAAGAGGCTTATGGAAGAGCTTGAAACATTCAGAAGAAGGATAGAGAATCGTGTTGAACTGACAAACCTTACATCAGCAGAGACAAGGGAACTGATAAAGAGGAGAATAGAATGGGTGGGTGGTGAAGATGTGAAACCTTTCACATCCAGCAGCGTCCGATACATATACGACAGGACAAGCGGATTCCCGAGGGAGGTTCTCAGGGTCTCGAATGACCTTGTGAAGGATGCCATCGGGAAAAACATCTCATCAATAGACACAGACTTCCTGAAGGACATAATGTCAGAGAAGCCTTCAAGAGAAACAATGCAAAGTGTTGACGAGCTTCCCTACAGGCAGAGGAGTATCCTTGAGATACTTTCTAAGGGCGACGGCATGACACCGACGCAGGTAGTGAATCAGATGGATCCCAAGGAGTACAATGACGCAGGGAATGCCATAAGGTCTGTAAACAACATCCTCAGGAGACTCATGAAGGACAAGATGGTTATAAGGGAGAGAAAGGGGAAGGCATTCAAATACAGGATTAATCCGAAGTTCCAGACTATGTTCATTGAAGCATAGATTTTTAAATAGTTTTTATCTATATTAAGCAATAAGTTAAGGTGTTAAAATGGATGAAAGGGTAAGAAGCAAAGACCTTGTAGGGAAAATTCTGATTTCTGAAGAGTCAGGGAAGAAGTTTGGTGTCGTAGGCGATCTGGACTACATCATAGAGTCCGGTGAGCTCATAAACCTCGTGCTTGTCGAGCCAACCACAAATATATCAGACCTGAATCTCAGGCAGGATGACAAGAACAGGATTCTTGTTCCGTTTTCAGCGGTAAAATCCGTAGGCGACTTCATAATTGTCAGTGAAAATGACATAGTGTGAATCCTGCGGGATTTCCATTTATTTTCTTATGGACCCAATAGCAGGGTGTATATTTGCTTTCTTAGGATATCTTCCGGTAGATTCATCAGAGAATCATTTTAATATCTTACCCGAGCCTGTGCTTCATGTCAACGAATGCCTCTTCGCTCGAGTATATGTTTATGCCTTCCTTTGTTATCTTGTATGGATGGAGACTCTCGGAATGAGAAGTGCCACGCATCTTCCAGACCTGTATGGCTCTGGAGAATGAAGAATCAATCCTGTTGTAGTAAAGCACAAGGGCGGCATCTGCTATGAATTCTTCGAGTCCGTTCCTTGAGAGTCCCTGGGTTCCTGCAACTATCTCGGATATCAGGAATGTGGTACATTTCATCTTTTTCAGTGCATTGCTGATATTCATCAGGACTCTCCTGAAGTTCGTGCCCTCTCTCATATAGAAATTAAGCGCTGATATGGAGTCTATAGCCACTCTTTTTGCGCCTATTTCCCTTATGGTGGACTCAAGATGGGTCCCTATGTCATCTATGTGGTACGGGTCGTAGGTGACGAACCTGAACTTCTTGCTTGCTTCAAGCGCAGCGAAATCCATTCCGAAATTCAGCGCATTCCTCTTTATGGATTCAGTTGACTCCTCGAACGAGAGATAGACACCAGGCTCCTTGTATCTGGTCACGCCCTGATAAAGATACTGGCTGCAGAGTATGGTCTTGCCTGTGCCGGCTGTGCCTGAGATAAGGACTGTATGTCCCTCAGGAATTCCGCCATTGGTTATTTCATCCAGCCCGGGTATCCCTGTCTTTACCCTGCCGGAACCTATTTTCACTTCTCTCGGCCCCATTTCCGGCCCGTTAACAAGATCGACCATAAATAATTATAAGACAGCTTAAATAAATGGGTATACAAAAAATGAGTAAATGAAGATGGTGTGAATATGAAGAAATACAGAATCATAGACGACCTGACATCCGATGTGATGTTCGAGGCGTACGGAAAGACACTGAAGGAAGTGTTCGAGAATGCAGCATCAGCAATGTTCACTGTAATATGCAGGGTCGATGACATAAAAACCGGGAAAAAACTCAATGTGGAGGTCACTGCAAATGACACTGCAGAACTTATGATAAACTGGCTTCAGGAACTGATAGGGCTCGTAGACATAGAGTCCATGTTCTTCTCGAAGTTTGAAATCCGGGAGATAGACAACAATCATCTGAAGGCTTCTGTTTTCGGCGAGGATATGGAAGCTGAAAGGGGGGAGACAGTTGTCAAGGCTGTAACATACTACAAATATAAGTTCGAGAAAACTAAGGAAGGTTACATGACAAGGGTGAGCCTTGACATATGATGGTGATTTTATGAAGGAAAAGCTTGAAAATGTCAATGAATTTGAATGGAGGCTGCCGAAATCCGTTAGAAAGGAAATGAAAGTTGACGCCAGAATAATAGCCAATGAGAAGATACTTAATGCAATAGAGGATGCAGCTGTTGAGCAGCTGACCAACGTGGCATGCCTTCCGGGGGTCATTTCTCCTGTTGTAGGACTCCCTGACATGCACTGGGGCTATGGTCTGCCAATGGGAGCTGCTTCCGCTTTCGATGTCAATGAAGGCATAATATCAGCCGGCCTCTGCGGATTTGATATAAACTGCGGCATAAACCTGATAAAAACCAACCTGCCATACGTTGAAGTGAAAAAACGCCAGAAAGAACTTGTTAACGAGCTCTTCGCGAAGATACCTGTTGGTGTTGGCGGAAAGGGGAAACTCAGGCTGTCAGCTGACCAGCTGGACGAAGTACTTTCCAGAGGTGTCGACTGGGCGATTGATAATGGTTATGCGACTAAGGCTGACAAAGCTGCTACAGAGGAAGGAGGCATGATGGCAGGTGCTGACCCGTCGAAGGTATCTGACATGGCCAAAAAAAGAGGAGCGCCGCAACTGGGAACACTTGGCGCAGGCAATCACTTCATTGAGGTGCAAAAGGTAACGGATGTTATCGATAAAGACGCTGCAACAAGATGGGGTCTGGAAAAAAAGAACCAGACAATGATAATGCTTCACTGCGGATCAAGGGGCCTCGGCCATCAGGTGGCTTCTGACTACCTGAAGATACAGGAGCAGGCTGTCAATAAATACGGCATATGGCTTCCGGACAAGCAGCTTGCATGCGCACCCGCCAATTCAGACGAAGGCCAGGACTTCTTCGCTGCAATGCAGGCAGCTGTCAACTTCTCATTCACCAACAGGGCTGTCATGACGAAATGGATAAGGGAAGTATTCGAAAAGGTATTCGGAAGGACATGGGAAGAGATGGGAATGGACACGCTCTATGCGATAGCCCACAACATAGTCAAACTTGAGGAATTCAGGATAGACGGGAAGAAGAGGAAGCTTTATGTTCACAGGAAGGGCGCAACACGCTCATATCCGGGCAAGCCTGTGATAATAGCAGGCAGCATGGGAACAAGCTCTTACCTTCTCCAGGGAACTGAGAATGCGCTCATCAAGACATTCGGCTCATCAGCGCACGGAGCCGGAAGGGCCATGAGCAGGCACGCTGCAATAAAGAAATTCTGGGGCGGGAAGATAAAGGACGAGCTTTCAAGCAGGGGCATTGAGACGAAAAGCCCCAATCCCAAGAGCCTTGCAGAGGAAGCCCCTCTTGCATACAAGGATGTAGAAGCAGTTGTGGATTCTGTTCACGGAGCTGATATAAGCACCAAGGTGGCAAGGTTTGAGCCTGTTGGCGTGATAAAGGGCTGAAAAAACCGAAAGTAATAAAGATATGCACTTATAATAAATGAGAATTAACAGTTTAAGAGGTGGAAAAATGCCGGTAAACAAGGGATATACAAGAGGATGGAAACACGGAAAGGGAAGAGGAAAGGAAAGTACTGTTACATGCACATTCTGTGGCACAAAGGTCCCGAAATACAAGACATTCACAGTTGTACGAGGCTTCAGGATAACTGACCCGCAACTGAAGGAAGAGCTTGGCAACAGGGGAAGAGGAATATCACTGCTGAGCAACAAGATGCATGCTTGCCCGGGCTGCGCAAGGCACAGGCACATCGTTAGAAGAAAGAAAAGGTAACTATGGTATCGTTCGCTGATTTCAAGTTTCTGAAAGAAGTGAAATCACTGAAAGACATCAAAAACTTGTTCAATAAGGAAAAGGAGAGAAAATATCCTAAATTCTTTATCAGCGAGCCTGCCTACCTCATAGAACTGCCGAAAGTGAAGAATGCACG
>CAZXIU010000009.1:8577-23341 GCA_964640865.1 uncultured archaeon
TTACTGCAGCCGCTTGCTTCTGCCAATATCAGATGGGACAAGGAAAAGAAGATGCTCTTCTATGAAATAAAGGAGCCCAAACTGACAATCGTTGAGAAGGATATTCTGGCCAAGATAAAGTCCGATATAGTCGAGATGATAGATATTGACCTCACAGGTCTCAGGGAAAAGGGAAAGACAATCGAATATCTTGAGGAGAAAGTGAACATAATCATCTCTGATGAGAACATGAAGCTGACGAACAAGCAGTACATAAATGTGATGTATTTCATATTCAGGGATTTTGTGGGACTGAATGAGATAGAACCTATGATGCACGATCCCTACATAGAGGACATAGGATGTAACGGAATAAACAGCCCCATATTTGTTGTGCACAAGAGATTTGGCTCAGTGCAGACCAACATTACTTTCAAAGACATAGACCTGCTGAATAATTTCGTGGTAAAGCTCTCAGAGAGATGCGGACGTTACATATCTTATGCAAGGCCGCTTCTGGACGGTTCACTGCCTGACGGGTCAAGGGTTCAGGCATCCCTTGCAAAGGATGTCACCACAAAAGGGCCAACATTCTCCATAAGAAGGTTCAGGAAGTATCCACTTTCCCCAATTGAACTGATGAACCTTGGAACAGCAAGCGCTGATGTCATGTCATACATGTGGCTTGTAATGCAGGCAGGCGTGTCGATACTCACATGCGGTGGTGTCAGTACAGGAAAAACCAGTCTTCTGAACGCCATAACGCTTTTCATACCTCCTGGTTCAAAGATAGTTTCAATAGAAGACACAAGAGAGCTTAACCTTCCGCATGAAAACTGGATTCCCGCTGTCTCAAGGACAGGATTCGGGGTTCCTGATGCATCAGGACTGAGGTATGGTGAGGTAACGCTTTTCGAACTTCTCAAGGAATCATTCAGGCAGAATCCTGATTACGTGATAGTCGGCGAGGTCAGGGGAAAAGAGGCATACGTCATGTTCCAGGGAATGGCATCCGGCCACCCAAGCATAGGCACAATACACGCCGGTTCCGTTGAGGATGTCATAAAGAGGCTCGAAACACCGCCGATAGAGATATCGCCAAGCCTCGTTGAATCACTTGACCTTATGATAGTCATGATAAAATCAAAGGAAAGGGGAGAATCAGCACGAAGGATAAAGGAAGTTGTCGAGATACAGAGCGTTGACAGTGAAACCGGGCGCGCAAAGACGCTGAAAAGCTTCACATGGGACCCGGCTACTGATAAATTTGAAGAGCATAAGTCGGAATCAGAACTGCTCAGGAAGATATCATTCGAGAAGGGCATGAGCTACCAGAAAATAACAGAGGAACTGCAGAACAGAAAGAAGGTTCTTGAATGGATGCAGAGGCATGATGTCACCAAATATGATAGTGTATCTGAATTCATATACATGTACTACAAAGACCCTGAAACCATCATGAAATGGGTCAAGAAGGACATTCATCCTTATGAAGCCAAGACAAAATCCAAGAAACTGAGAGGCTTTGTCACTGGCCTCAAATCTGTCTGAGATTTCAGCTGATTACGATGTCGTATCCTCTTAGAAGGTCATAAGCGCCCTGGCATTCTATTGACCTCACTTCCACAAACTCTATGCTGGAACTGCTGATATTGTGTGTGAATGTTTCGAAAGCATTGGCTCCGAGTGTGGTCTGTATATTCCATGTTTCGGGTATAAGCGGTCCTGTGTCGTCATAAGTGACCTGAACCATGAAATCCTTCAGAGGGACTGTACCAGCGTTGTATAGCATGAGACTCACGTTCCCGTCAACTGTGTCATAAATTGCCTTCTTGATTACGAGATTTGCCCTGACGCATTTCTCAAGTGTTGCCCTCTGTTCGGTGGCGAAACGCGTTGCCCATCCTGCAAGAATACCGGCAACAATCATTGTGAATGCTATAAGCATTATAACTGCGACCAGTGGAGATATACCTTTTTGTTTTCTCATTTCTCTACCCTTTTTATTATTGATTCGAACTGCTTTTAAAGATTTACGATATTGGCGTGCGTCGGAGCATAACCACTACACGCGACTGTTTTGACTGTCAGTTTTTCCACATTAGTGACATTGTATGTGGTGTTGGTTATTATGTACTGCGTTTCACCGGGGCTTACTGTATAGTTGGCATCAGGATATGTAGCTTCAAAGACGCCGAATGTGGTTCCGTTGTCAACCTCTATGCTGAAGCCGTAGACAGGAAGGCTCCCGATATTCTTGAGCTTGAGCTTTATTTCCCCGCTCGTTTCGTTGATGGTTGCATCACTCAGGGAATACAGTGTCTTTATACCGCAGTCGTCATGAGCAGTGTTATCAGTAACGAAGGAACTGACCCAGGAAGAGACCATGCCTCCTATCATAACGGCAATCGCAATGAGTATGACAACCGCCACAACTGGTGATATCCCTTTCCGCGCCATGTTATAGTTTTCCTTTCAGAATCTTAAATATCATATGAAGCTGAACTGCACATTCGCCGCTATTGAGAATATGCTGTATCCTATGACTATGAGGACTATCGAATGCTTCATGCCTGCAATTACAGAGCCTTCAGCCATCTTTCCTGTTGCAAGCCCTGCGAAGAAGCCCTGCACAAGTATGAAGTTTATGAATATCTCAGGAGGGAACATCTCCGGGGCACCTGTCCCGCTCAGCGATGCGATGCCTGTTACATCACCCTTTGGTGTAAGTGCCGGTATCAGGAAGCTCTGCAGTATGACAAGAATGAATATGAAAACGAAGAATATGAGATAGGACGTGAGTATCTGCGACTGGACAGAGACAGACCTCTCTGCCTTTATCTTGTTTATCTCAAGCAGGCTCTCTCCTACTGCCTTCAGTGTGTCTGAAATCTTGCCGCCGACTTTGTAAGTCTCTATTATGGTTGTTATTGCCCTCTTTATGGGAAGTGATTTTATGTTCTTTGAAAACAGCCTGAGTGCCTCCCTGAAAGGTACGCCCCAGTCAACCTGCGAAGTGATGTTCTTTATGTGCTTGGTGAGAATTCCATAGTCCCTGTTGCCGCAGTATTTCAGTGCCATGGGAAGTGTCATTCCCGAGTCTATTGCCTCTGTGAAGTCTGATATGAACACAGTGAAGTTTGCCTCCATGTCCTTGTTCTCCTTGTATCTCTCGTATATTATGAGAACAGGCGGCACTATGGCTATCAGGGCTCCTATCATGTTCATAATTGGCTGGATGATTGCGAATATGTCCTCAGGAATAACAGACGGAAATAATAATACATTGGCTGCGATTATGGCTGCACCTATCACAACGCTTATGATTTCTATCATATACTCTCTTATATTCATTTACACACCCGGATAGGTCACATGGATGAATGCCAGGAATGACACATTCAACACAGGAAGTATGGCCCATGTCATTATGGTAACTATTTCAGAAGTGCTGAAACCCATCACATCCCCTCCTATAATGCTCATCGTGGCCATAGTTGAAAGGAGGAATAGTGGGGCAGCCACAAGAAGAGCTGTGTATATGTCAGCGTACGTGGAAAGCGTCTTGAGGTATTTCTCCCTCTTTATCCTGTAATCGAACAGTGCCTTGTCTGACATCTCCTTGAGGTATGCGGAAAGGTTTCCGCCTGTCTCTATGGTGGCGCTTATGCCGAGGAGTATGTTCCTGAACTCTTTGGAAGGTGTCTGTGACGCTACTGTCTTCATTGCAGAAACACTGGAAGCGCCGAATGTCTTTATGTTCTTAACAACCATCTGTGCCTCCTTGGAAATTTCCCCGTATTCAGTGAAACCTGCTATGAGGCTGAACATGAATTCAGGCGGTATGCCTGATGACGACGTTGCGGACATGTGTGTTATGGCAAAAGGCAGGTTGTTCTCAATGGAATTCGCGCGGCTCTTGGCCTTCTGGATGGGATATACATAGAAAAACAGGAATGTGAATGATGCAGCAAGCACTGGAATGAACACAACCATGACAATGTACAGGAGAAAATACAAATCAACGAACATTCCTAAAATCAGCATAAAGGCAAGTGATATAATGTAAACGAGAGCTGATGTGAAGAATGTCATGCTCACCCATGTCTTTAGAAGGACATTTATTCTGGCCCCTCTTATGTGCTGTTTAAGGGGCTCGAAACTTTCAATGTTTTTCTCGACAAGCCAGCCGAAAGATGCCTTTGAAATTTTTTCGTATATCGAGTGCATGCCTATCCTTTGATTATTGGATAGTTTCATTAATTAAGGTTTGAACAGTGAAATCATTTAAATCTAAAGTACATCAAATAGTCATGCTTTCTTTGGAAGAGTTGATAGGAGAAATATCAGGCAAGTCCGGCAAAACAGCTGATGAAATAAGGATTCTGATAAAGGACAAGCAGACAGAGCTTTCCGATCTCGTGTCAGAGGAAGGGGCAGCCTACATTGTCGGAAGAGAGCTCGGAGTCGAGCTTGTCAGGGAGAACGGCAACAGGGAACTGAAGATTGCCAATGTAGTGCCTGATATGAGGAATGTCGACATAGTCGCAAGGATTTCCGCTGTTTTCGAGGAAAAGGGATTCGAGAGGAACGGGAAGGCTGGAACAGTCCAGAGCATGATACTCGCGGATGAAACCGGCACAATACGCCTTCCGTTATGGAATGATGAAGTGAAGCTCATATCATCAATGGGACTGAGAAAAAACAACCTGATAAAGGTTACAGGCGCATGGTCCAAGAAAGACAATTACAAAGACGGAACAGAACTAAGGCTCAGCAAGAGAAGCAAAATAGAGATTGTCGAAGCCGGAGAAGCTCCTGCAGAGAACGAACAAGCGCATACTGAAGGCAATCCCGGCTCATCAAAGTATCCTCAGGTTCCGTCAGAAAGGGTTCTGATAAAGGATGTCCAGGAGGGCATGAATGTCATGATCAAAGGCTGCCTTATGCAGGTCTACAAGAAGAAACCGTTCTTCGAGGTATGCTCAAAGTGCGGCGCGAGAATAAAGGAAGTGGATAACGGATACATATGCAATGAGCACGGAAATGTCACTCCCCTCTATACGCTGCTGATAACAGGCGTGTTCGATGACGGCTCAGGCAACATACGCGCAGTGATGTTCAGGGACCAGGCAGAGAAGCTCTTCGGCATGAAGCCAGAGGAAGTCAAGGAAAGTTTCTCATCAAAAGGCGATGAATTCTGGACTTCATTCGGCAACCTCGGTAAGGAGTACATGATTGAGGGAAGAGCTAAGATGAATGATTTCAGCAAGGAGATTGAGATAGTTGCCAATAATGTTTCAGAGGTAAATGTAAAGGAAGAATGCCAGAGAATTCTGGCATCTCTGTCATAGTTGACATGGTCAAAAACAACAACTGATGACATTTTTATAAAACCTCAATTGAAATATTTGCTAAGGTGTTTTGATGACTGAATCCCAGATTGAAGATGTGAACGGTATCGGTGAGAAGACCGCTGAAAAGCTCAAGGAAGCAGGCTTCACAGACCTGATGAGCATAGCGGCTTCTTCCTCAGGAACGCTGTCAGCAGCTGCCGGCATAGGCAATGACACAGCTGCCAAGATAATCGCTGACGCAAGGTCGAAGCTCAAGATGGGATTCGAGCCTGCAACAGAAGTGATGAAGAAACGAAAAGAGATGAAAAGGATTACAACAGGCTCGGCAGACCTCGACAAGATGCTTGGAGGGGGCATTGAGACGCAGGCAATAACAGAGATGCATGGCGCATTCGGTTCCGGAAAATCGCAGATAGGACTCCAGCTCGCGGTCAATGTACAGCTTCCGAAGGACAAGGGCGGCCTTGGAGCAAAGGCTGTTTTCATAGACACCGAGGGAACATTCAGGCCCGAAAGGATAAGGCAGATGGCTGAAGGCCTGAAGATGAATCCTGAAACAGTACTAAAAAACATATATGTCGCTAAGGCTTACAACAGCGACCATCAGGTAATACTTGCAGAGAAGTCGGAAGACCTTCTCAAGAACGGTGATGTGAAGTTAATCATCGTTGACTCCATAACATCAGCATTCCGTTCAGATTACACAGGACGCGGAACACTCGCAGACAGGCAGCAGAAGCTTAACAGGCATCTCCACCAGCTCCAGAAGATGGCAGATGTCTACAATGCTGCAATCTACATAACCAACCAGGTCATGTCAAGGCCTGACATAATGTTCGGAGACCCGACTGCTCCGATAGGCGGTCACATCCTGGGCCACTTGGCGACATTCCGTGTGTACCTTCGCAAGTCCAAGGGTGACAAGAGGATTGCAAGGCTTATAGACTCTCCATCACTTCCGGAAGGCGAGGCTGTCTTCAGAGTGGTGACAGAAGGTATCAGGGATTAAAATCCCTTTCTTTATTTTTTTCTTGCATAAATTATCCAATTTGCTGCTTTCTCTCTAGGATCTGTTTCACTTTCATTTTTTACAATATATATCTTTATTATATCAAAGTCTTTGAAGAAATCGTGCATAGTTTTTTCAGTAAAAAAATGATGAATATCAGCATCAAAACCACCAGTATCCTTCTTTGTGAAAGGTTCTAGCTCAGTTCCTGTTTTATATTTCCAGTGTTCAGTTGAAAGCACTTTAGCAAAAAGCACACCCCCTTTTCTCAGAACCCTAAAAGCCTCATTAATTGCCAATCTTATTTCATCAGGAACGCCGTGCTCCAAGACATTAACTGAAAATACACCATCGAAAAAGCCGTCATCATAAGGAAGCGATTTCATGTCACATATCCTGACATCACAGTCATGTGCTTTTTCCTTTGTCTTCTTCACGCCTTCAGATGATATGTCACATCCATATGTGTCCATTCCCGCTTCTTTTATCAGCTTTGTGTGCCTGCCTGTTCCACACCCAAGATCAAGTATCTTTTTTAGACCTTCACTTTTGAAAAAATTAACAGCTTTTACAGCTTCTATTGATGGCTCTTTGAAAAAGTCACCCTCTTCTTTGTAAATTCTTTCCCATTTGTTCATAAAATCAATAAAGAGCGGAGAGAGGGAATCGAACCCCCTTGAACCGGTTTCTAACGGTATCGGCGAATGCGCATACATACCGCTTGCAGCCGATCGCCTGAGCCATTCGGCCATCTCCGCACGGTATCCTAAATTAATAGAAGGAGTTTTAAATTAATTATATGGACGAATTCGACCGGATATGCCGCGACATACGCACAGTGAAAATACAGGGAGCGCAAAATGTCGCCAAGGCCGCTGTCAGGGCGTTAATGCTCAGGAGCGATAAAAAATCAATTGAAAAGCTCATCTCACTGAGGCCGACGGAGCCCGCACTGAGAAATGCCATACTTTTTGCAAAATCAGACCCCAAGAATCTTGGATTGGCTGCACTGAGCCATCTAAATGATTCCAAAACAAAAATCGCAGAATACGGTGCCAGAAAAATTGAGAACGGCATGAAAGTGTTTACGCACTGCCATTCTTCGAATGTGATAGCAATACTCAAGGAGGCAAAGCGCCAGGGAAAGAAGTTCGAGGTCTACAACACAGAGACCAGGCCTCTCTTTCAGGGAAGGAAGACTGCAAAAGAACTTGCCGCACTGAAGATTCCTGTAACGCATTTCATTGATTCCGGCGGAAGGATAGCCCTGAAGGATGCTGACATATTCCTTTTCGGCGCTGATGCCATAACCAGCGAGGGAAGAATATTCAACAAGATTGGGACTGAGATGTTCGCAGAGATAGCCAACAAGCATGACACAGAGACATATTGTTGCACGGATTCCTGGAAGTATGACCCTGCGACAGTCTTCGGCAGGAAGGAACCTGTCGAAAGGCGCGAAGCGAAAGAGGTATGGCCGGGGGCACCAAAAGGAGTGACTGTCCTGAACCTCGCTTTCGAGGGTGTGCATCAGAAGTATGTCACAGCCGTGATATCAGAACTCGGAATCCATCCACCGCTCGTTTTCCTGCAGGAAGTGAGGGATGCATATCCTGAGCTGTTCTGAGTTGATTTTTATTTGAAAAATGTGAATAGATTATATTGGTGAATTATGTCAAACATAAAGCCCTCGGGATACATACAGCCTGATTACAAGTCTGGAAAGAACGATGTTGTATGCGATTTCTTCATAGAGCCGGGTGAAGGGCTGACTGTGGAAAAAGCAGCAGAACACGTGGCTGCGGAATCAAGCATAGGAACATGGACAGCGGTTTCAACCATGAAGCCGCGAATACAGAAAATGGGTGCAAAGGTTTTCGAGATAAAAGGCAATAACGTGAAAATCGCATATCCGGAGGAACTTTTCGAAAGGGGCAATGTTCCGCAGATAATGAGTTCAGTGGGCGGGAACATATTCGGAATGAAACCGGTAAAGAACATCAGGCTTAATGACATACATTTCACCAAGGACATAGTCAAATCATTCAGTGGGCCGCAGGTTGGAGTAAATGGAATAAGGAATATTCTGAAAGTCAAGAAAAGACCGCTTCTTGGGACAATAGTCAAACCGAAGATAGGGCTTGATGAAAAGGAGCACGCAAAAGTGGCTTATGACGCATGGAAAGGGGGTCTTGACATCGTGAAGGATGATGAGAATCTTTCGTCAATGAAGTTCAATAATTTCCAGAAGAGGATAAGAGAGACGCTCAAACTCCGGGACAAAGCTGAAAATGAAACTGGTGAAAAGAAAGTCTATATGCCCAACATCACTGCAGAAACAGAGGAAATGAAGAAAAGGGCGGAGTTCGTCATGGACCATGGCGGCGAATACATAATGGTTGACATAGTCACTCTTGGGTGGTCGGGGCTCCAGACAATACGGGAATGCAACAGGAACTGGAAGATGGTCATGCATGCGCACAGGGCAGGGCATGCGGCATTTGACAGGAATCCGAAACACGGAATATCCATGCTGGTTATTTCAAGATTATCGAGAATGATAGGCATGGACCAGCTTCATATAGGAACTGCATCCGTTGGCAAGATGGTTCAGGAAGACCCTGCATTAGTTCTCCAGAATGCGCTCAATGATGAATGGCACGGCCTGAAAAGGACATTCTCCGTTGCATCAGGAGGGCTTGAGCCCGGCATGCTTCCGGAGCTTGTGAAGAAGATGGGGAAAGACATCATCGTCCAGTTCGGCGGCGGATGCCACGGTCATCCCGGCGGCACTATGAAAGGCGCGATGGCAATAAGGCAGGCAGCAGAAGCAGTAATGCAGGGCATCGATTTAAATGATTACGCCAAAGATAATAATGAGCTTGCGCAGGCTCTCAGGAAATGGTCATGATGAAGCTTAATGCAAAAATACTCGGGCTTGAGGCTGACAAGCCGATAGTTCTTCTCAACAAGGAGGATGCGGAAGAGATAGACGTAAGGCCTCTGGACAGGGTCGAGCTTATTGTCGGGAGGAAAAAGGTCAACTGCATAGTCAACATCGCGGAGCATTTCATAAAGAGCGGTGAGATTGGACTTTACAGAAAAATCTCAAGATATACCAATGCCAAGCCTAACCAGCTTGTGGATGTCATACCATCAGCACCACCCATGTCAATAAAGTACATAAAGGACAAGATGGCAGGAAAGACGCTCGATGACAGCGCAATAAGGAATATTGTCGAGGATACGGTTGAACGAAGGCTGTCGGAAATAGAGCTCACTGCATTCGTGACAGCACTGGAATACCACGGAATGACCACTTCAGAGGTGGCATCGCTTTCAAGACACATGGCTCTGACAGGAAAAACACTTGACCTCGGAAAGAAGGATATCTACGACAAGCACTCAATAGGCGGTGTTCCGGGTGACAAGACATCAATGATGGTAGTGCCTGTGATAGGAGCAGCAGGGCTTACGATACCCAAGACATCGAGCAGGGCAATAACATCGCCTGCAGGAACAGCAGACAGGTTCGAATGCCTGGCTCCTGTGGATCTCAACCTTGAGGAAATCAAGCGCGTTGTAAGGAAGGTGAACGCATGCCTTGTATGGGGAGGCGCTGTGGACCTCGCACCTGCTGATGACATTTTCATAAAAATCGAGTATCCGCTTTCAATAGACCCGCTTCTTCTGCCGTCTGTGATGTCAAAGAAAAAGGCAGTGGGAGCGAAGTATCTTGTCATAGACATACCAACAGGCGAAGGCACGAAAGTAAAGACAACGAAAGACGCAGAAGCGCTGGCTGAGAAATTCATAGCTCTCGGAAAGAAGCTTGGAATACAGACAGTGGGGGCGTCCACATTCGGCGAGCAGCCCATCGGCCACGGAATAGGACCGGCACTAGAGGCAAGGGAGGCCCTCAGCACGCTTATGCACGGCAAGGGACCAGAGGATCTCGTAGACAAGGTAACAACGATAGCGGGAATGCTCCTTGACTTCAAGATGAAAAAGGGCGGGAAAGAGGAAGCGCTTCGCCTGCTCAAGAGCGGAAAGGCCTACAAAAAGCTCCAGGAAATAATAGAATCGCAGGGCGGTGACCCGAACATAAAGCCTGACGACCTTCCGGTGGGCCCGGAGAATGTCGAGGTGAAATCATCTGTCAGCGGTGTTGTCGGATGGATAGACAACCGTGCCATAGTCGAGATAGCAAGGGCATCCGGCACTCCAAAAGACAAGGGCGCGGGAATATACCTCCACAAGAAGATTGGTGACACCGTAAAGAAGGGTGACACGCTCTTTGATATCTACGCTGAGAAGAAATACAAGCTCGAAAGGGCGCTGGAGATAGCGCAGTCAGTAAGGGCAGTCGGTGTCGGTAAGAAATATGACATGCTGCTTGAGAAGATACCAAGGGTTGTGGACCACCCGAAATACTTTATTCTGGAAAGGTAAATATATTTATGAAGCTTCTGATGAAGGCCATATTCGGTTCCATAGACAGGAAAGGAAATCTCCTTGCAAGGGATGTCAAGGACAGCGACCTTGAATATCTCGCGGAAGTGATAGACTGGACGGAGATAGACGGCGTTAGATTCGACGCGAAGATAAACAACGGGAAGCTCGAGATAACAATGGAAGGGGAAAGGCTGTCGCCTGACGTGACTGTCAACTACACAACAAAAATAAACGTTGTAAAGCAGATAGTGCACAAATCTCCCGGCGCGAAGCTCACTTCAAGCATCCTGAACAAGTTCCTGAGGAAGACCACCAAAATCATGGAATCCGAGCCATGCAACCGCGGAAAGCCGACGCCCCCGAACATAATCCTGATAAAGGACATAGACGTCATAGAATGAGGCTGTTGCCTGTCATTTCCTTCGGCTTCCTTATTCCCATTACATCCAGAACCGTTGGTGCAATGTCCTTCATGCCGCCGTCACGGAGCTTAGTGATTTTATTGTTTCCTATGATTGTCAGCCTGACTGGATTGAAGCCGTGAGAAGGATTGGGTGAGCCGTCCTCGTAGAGCATGTGGTCGGCATTCCCGTGGTCAGCCATCAGGAAAACCGTATATCCTTTGGTTAATGCCTTCTCGACAACCCTTCCTGTACATTCATCCACAACCTCGCATGCCTTCACAGTTGCATCGAAGACCCCTGAATGCCCCACAAGGTCAGGATTGGCATAATTCACTGCAATAAAATCGTGTTTCCCTATCTCTTTCAGAAGCTTCTCTGTTACCTCATATGCAGACATCTCTGGCTTCTGGTCGTACGACGGCACTTTCGGTGAGTCCACGAGTATCCTCTTCTCTCCGGGATTCTCCTTCTCCACCTGGCTGTTGAAGAAGAACGTTACATGCGCGTATTTCTCGGTCTCGGCTATCCTGAGCTGTTTAAGCCCGTTGGCAGAGAGCACGTTTCCGAGGTTATTCGATACCTTCTCCTGAGGGAATGCCACAGGAATATTCCAGTTGTCGTCATATGACGAGAAGCACACGTAATGGACGTTGATTTTCTTCCCAGGTTTTTCAGTGCAGTAAGGAAGCGAGTTCACCATTGCTGTTATCTGCCTTGAGCGGTCGCTCCTGAAATTGTACCATATCATCGAGTCATTGTCCTTCAGCAGTGCAACAGGCTTCCCGTCCCTGACAATGGCAGCCGGCCGGATGTAGTAATCCGTTTTATCGCCGCGCTTATATGCATCATTTATGGCATCTTCAGCGCTTCCGGCCTCAAAGCCCTTGCCTTCTGTAAGGAGCTCATAGAATGCTAAGGTCCTGTCCCAGTTCCTGTCACGGTCCATGCCGTAGTAGCGGCCGGAAACAGATGCTATCCGGCCAATACCAATATCCTTAATCTTTTTGTTGAGCTGACTGACAAAACCAAGTGCAGACCTCTCGGGAACATCCCTTCCGTCAAGGCATAGATGGATGAACACGCGACTGAAATTTTTCTTCTTCGCCAAATCGAGAACCGCAAACATATGCCTGAGGTCTGCATGCACGCCCTGGTCTGAAAAAAGACCTGAAACATGGAGATTGCTTCCATTCTTTTTGCAGTTCTCAATAGCGCCTAGGAGTGCCTTGTTCCTGAAGAATTCCCCTGATTTTATCTTCTGGTTAATCAGTTCATACGGCTGCCAGACTATCCTTCCTGCGCCTATTGTGAGATGGCCGACCTCAGAGCCTCCCTGGACGCCGTCAGGATTTCCAACATCATTTCCCGTGCACTTTATGAGAGAAGTCGGGTACCCGCTGACATAACGGTCATCATTGGGGGTATTCGCTGCTTTTATCGCATTGCCTTTCTTTTCCTTGCTGAAACCCCAGCCGTCCCTTATTATCAGGAGCACCTTTGAAGACATGGGGAAGCTCAGAGCTCCTCCTCTATCCTGAGAAGCTGGTTGTACTTTGAAAGTCTCTCGGACCTGCACGGAGCGCCTGTCTTTATCAGTCCTGTGTTAAGCCCGACCACCAGGTCAGCTATGAAATTGTCTGAAGTCTCGCCTGACCTGTGCGAAACCATTACCCTCCATCCGTTAGCCATTGCAAGCTTTGCGGCGCTTATTGATTCTGTGACTGTGCCTATCTGGTTCACCTTCAGCAGCAGTCCGTTGACTGCATTCATGTCTATGGCCTTGTTTATCCTTTTCACATTCGTCACAAGAAGGTCGTCTCCCATCACGACTACGGTGTTGCCAATTTTCTGCGTGAGCTCTGCGAATCCGTGCCAGTCCTCTTCCTCGAACGGGTCCTCAAGCAGGACAATGGGATATGTCTTCGACAAATCTGCATAAAAATCCACGAGCTCTCCTGTGTCGAACTTCTTTCCGTCAAGATGATATGTACCGTTCTTGTAGAATGCTGATGCGGCAGAGTCAAGGGCAAGTGAAATCTTCCCATGATAACCGGCTTCCTCTATTGCCTTCATAATCATCTCAATAGCCTCAGTGGCGCTGTTTATTGGAGGCGCAAATCCGCCCTCGTCGCCGACATTTATGGCATCCTTACCGTGCTTTTCCTTGATTATTCCCTTGAGGATGTGGTAGGTTTCCGCACTCATCCTGAGTGATTCTGCGAAGTTCTTGCCGAACGGCTGAATCATGAATTCCTGTATGTCCAGCTTGTTTCCTGCATGGGCTCCGCCGTTTATGACATTCATCGAAGGTGTTGGAAGTGCAATCTTATTGTTTCCGGAAAGCCCTGCTATGTACCTGTACAGGGGCATACCCTTTCCCATTGCAGCAGCCTTGCATACAGCCATGCTCACTCCCAGAAGTGCATTCGCACCGAGGCTGGACTTGTTTTCAGTGCCATCCAGTTCAATAAGCGTCTCGTCAATAGCCGCCTGGTTCGATACATCATGACCTGTGAGATGCTTTGCTATAAGCCCGTTGACATTGCCGACAGCCTTCAGGACGCCTTTTCCCCCATAACGCTTTCCTCCGTCCCTGAGTTCTATAGCCTCGTGCTTGCCCGTGCTGGCACCGCTTGGCACGGCAGCCCTTGCAAGCCCTGCACCTGTGTAAACATCAACCTCAACAGTGGGATTGCCTCTGGAATCGAGAATCTCCCTTGCCTTTATCTTCTTAATCCTGAACTTCTCCATAAAATCACCCCTTTTTTATCTGCCTGAAAACAGGCAATTACTGAAATAGTATATATTTGAGCTGATGTTTATTAATTTGAACAAAGCCGTAGCTCTCCTGAAAACAAAAACAACGACCTACTTCCTGATTGCTATGTCTATTGTGGATACATTAAGCTTGTTCTTCCGGTCGTCGATTATCTCATTGGTTCCGATGGTTACATCCGTCTTGGCTCCCTGAACGAAACGGTTCTTCACGACCTCTGCGACATCGACTGCGGTGCTTATGCTCCTTCCGCGGGCCTTGATGTGGATTTCGTCAAATCCGTCTGAGAACTGAGTGATTGCCGCCAGCACATAGCTCATTGTGGGCTTCTTCCCCACGAATATCACGTTCTCGCCGATTTTCTCCCTCACCTGAGCCTTTTCCTCGGGCTTTGGTGATGCATTTTCTTTGACGGGCTGCTCCACTGCCTTTTCTTCAGGCGCTTCCTCTGGTAATTCTTCTGGTTTTTCCTCTGCAGTCTCTTCATGAGACTCTTCTTCTGTCTCCGGCTGTGTCTCTTCATCAGCCGGCTTGTTTTCCCCGATTACGCTGTCGAGTATCTTCTGTTCTTCTGCCATTACTAACACCTCCAAGTGCTGCATTGCTGTATCTACCATGACGGTAGCCTTAGTAATAGATTGTTGAAATTTCGTCTTTTAAATGTTTCTCAGCTCATTGACTGGCGCATGGCGAACCTGAGGGTTATGGGTTTGAAAGATGCGCTTCCGTCCCACACCATGTATTCCCTCTTAGACGGCTCAATCAGGCTGAAAGAACTGATTTC